>JANPBN010000539.1:0-3942 GCA_031430415.1 Dehalococcoidia bacterium | reverse complement strand
GAGCTGGTGCTCTTCCATCGCCTCCAACAGCGCGCTCTGCGTGCGCGGCGTCGCGCGATTGATCTCGTCGGCCAGGACGATGTTCGCGATGATCGGCCCGGGCCGAAACTCGAACGCGCCCAATGACTGGTTGTAGAAGTTGATGCCCGTGATGTCGGAGGGCATGAGGTCGGGCGTGAACTGGATGCGCTTGAACGAACAGCCGATCGAGCGCGCAAGCGACTTCGCCAGCATGGTCTTGCCGATGCCCGGGACGTCTTCGATCAGAACGTGCCCGTTGCAGAGCATCGCTACGAGCGCCAGCTCGACGACATCTTCACGGCCAACGATCACCCGCGCGACGTTCTCGCGGACGCGCGCGGCGGCGTCGCGGATCGCGGCGACGGTTGCGCCTCCGGTGGGCTCGGCGTCCATGTCGGCGCTCGCTTCGTTCGCTTCATGTGCGGTCGCGGACACGATACCATGCCCCTGCTTCAGCTATGCGCATTCAGCGAATCCACCACGTCACGCTGGCCGTCCGCGACCTCGAACAGGCTCGCGCCACGTTCGCATCTCTCTTCGGCGCCGAACCGGACGAGGGTCGCGACATCGCCGCCTTCAGCGCCCGCCAGTCCGACATCACCATTGGCGAAGACATGCTGCAGTTGGTGTCGCCGCTGGAGCCCGACACACCGCTGACGCGCTTTCTCGATCGCCGCGGCGAGGGCTTCTACAACATCGCGCTCGAGGTGGACAACCTCGACGAAGCGGTCGCGGAGCTGGCCGAGCGCGGCGTGCGCGTCAGCGAGCCGATCGAGGCCTCGCCCGGCGTCCGTAGCGCGTTCATCACCATGTCCGCGACGCACGGCCTCAGCGTGCAGCTCTTGGAGATCGTCGGCGCGTCCGCCGGCGTTACGTCCGAAGCGCTTCCGCACGTTCCGCCGCGCGCGGAGGACGCGACCATCGAGTCATGGGCAGCCGCGCCTGCCGCCGATGCGCCAGCGTCTTCGCCCCCGCTGCTGGACCTGACGCCCGACGAGTGGTCCGACGTGGACTAGCCTCTGACAAGCGGGTACCTCCAAGAATGAACGAGAATTCTGCCGATCGCGCATGCACGTGGGACGACATCGCCGACCTCCATGCCCTCGGAGCGACGGCACGGCGGGTGGATCCGGGCGCCAGCGGCACGCACATCGGCGAGCTCTACTGGGCGCTGCGCGGGACGCCGAATCCGCTCGCGAACATGCGCGTCTGGCCCGCGCGCGACGGCACGCTGTCGGCGGCGGCGTGGCTGGATCCGCCCGGGTCGTCCGACTTCGTCATCGATCCGGCGTATCCGTCGCGCATGGAAGAGGCGCTGGTGTGGCTCGAAGCCGCCTCGCACCACGACGGCGCATCGGCGCTTTCGATCGTCGTTGGCGACGGCGACAATAGGCGTCTGGCAGCGCTGACGCGGCGTGGGTACGCCCGCACAAGCACCGGCAATGTGCGCCATGCGCGCGACCTGGACGGCGACATCATGCCGCAGGTGCTTCCGAACGGTTTCTTGCTACGGCACGTCGCGTCGAACGACGAAATCACAGCGCGCGCCGCAGTCGAGTCGGCGGCGTTCGGCGGCGAAGTCACCGCGGGGCTGTGGCGCTTGCTCACGACGCGACTAACGCGCTACGACGCGACGCTCGACCTCATCGTGCTGGCGCCCGATGGCCGCGGCGCATCGGCGTGCACATGTTGGTACGACCAGGCGACGCGCACCGGCGAGGTCGAGGCGGTCGGGACGGCCCCGGCATTTCGGCGCATGGGGCTGTGCCGCGCCGTGATCCTTGAGGGGCTGCGAAGGCTGCAGGCGCGCGGAGCGACGAGGGTCGAGCTCTACACGAACATCGGGAACGTCGCGTCAGCGGCGTTATATGCCTCGTGCGGATTTGCGGTCGCGGGCGAGGACTACGCGTGGACCAAGCAGCTGTCGTAGGCCGAAGGCCGGGTGAGCCCCCGCGGCCACTGGTCCGCGGTCGACCATCCTAGTCCCCAGCCCCAAATCTCGCACACTCCCCTCTCCACGGCTGTTCAGACAACGGCGTGGAGAGGGTGGCCGAAGGCCGGGTGAGGGCGCCGCGACTACCCCGTCGTACCGACGCCGATGAGCTTGCCGATCGTAAACGTCACAGCGGCGGCGACAGCGCCGATCGCGAGCTGGCGCGTACCGCTGAACAGCGTGCTCCGCCCCGTGAAGAGCGACACGCCTGCGCCAATGGCGAACAGTGCGATACCACTCAGCGCCACGGCGATACCAAAGTTCCACCAGCCCGATCCGAACAGAAACGGGATCACGGGAATGACAGCGCCAATCGCAAACGCGACAAACGAACTGACAGCGACACGATACGGCGAGCCGAGTTCGTCCGGGTTCAGGCCCAGCTCCTCGCGCGCCAGCGTTTCCAGCGCGACGCCGCTGTCCGCGATGATCCGCCGCGACAGCGCCTCAGCCTCGTCCCGCGGGATGCCCTTCGCGCGATAAATCAGCGCGAGCTCACGGCGCTCCGACTCCGGGTCGGCCTCGAGCTCTTCCTTCTCCAGTGCGATCTGTCGCTCGAAGAGCTCGCGTTGCGACGTCACCGAGACGAACTCCCCCGCGCCCATCGAGAACGCGCCCGCAAGCAGCCCCGCGACGCCCGCAAGGATGATGAAGCGGCCATCGGGGTTGGCGCCGGCGACCCCGATCACCAGGCTCAGGTTCGAGACAAGCCCGTCGTTGATGCCGAAGATCGCCGCCCGCAGTGTCCCGCCCGAGTCGACGCGATGCCATCGCTCGCCACGGGCGATGCCGGCGACATCGTTCGCGCCGCCGGGCGAGTACAGGGTCGAGAGCGTGCGCGAGTGCGAGCGCTCGTCGCGCGCCATGGGCGGGCCTGCTTCCTCCTGCGCCATGTAGTTGTCGAAGCCGGTCGACTCCATCGCCGACACCATCGGCAACACCGAGCGGGCGCCGAGCCGATCGGCGAGAAATCCCAGGATCCGGACGCGCATCGAAGGCCGCCGCGGGCCGAGTTTGACGCCGGCGTCACGGAGACGCGTCTCCCACATCGCCAGGTGACCCTTCTCCGTCTCCGCGAGTTCGAGGAAGATCTTCGCCCGCTCCGGATCCTTCTCGGCGCGCGACAGCCGTTCGTAGAGAACGACCCCATCGACCTCGCCCTGGTAGTTCTCACGAAAGCGCTTGATGTCGTCGGCGGAGGGCGGCCCGGCGTTCGGCTTCGGCGGCGCGGGCGCATCGGTCGGTTCCATGGCGCCATCATAGCGAGATGTCGCGTACGACGCGCCGGAATACGGTCACACGTTGACCGTCCATTCGGCCCCTCATACACTCGGAGCACACCCTCTCCGCGCCGATCCACATCGCCACAGAGGAGCCCCGACCCCATGTCCATGATGCAGTCGCTGCTGAACATCAACCCCGAACGGATCGCCGTCACTGAACTCTTCGGCGCGATCGGGTCGCCGACAAAGACGACCGAGTACATCCGCATGCTCAAGGCCGTCGAGGACAACCCGCGCATTCGGGCGCTCGTCATCGACATCGATTCGCCGGGCGGCGCCGCCGGGCCATCGGAGTACATCTACCGTTCGGTGCAGAAGGTCGCGAAAAAGAAGCCCGTCATCGCATTTGTGCGCGGCATGGGCGCGTCCGGCGCCTACATGGTCGCCTGCGGCGCCACCAAGACCGTCGCCGTACCGATGGCCCTCGTCGGCTCGATCGGCGTCATCTCCATGCGGCCGATGCTGTACGAGGCGCTCGACAAGATCGGCGTCCGCATGGAGGTCACCAAGTCCGGGCGCCTAAAGGACATGTTCAGCAACTTCCGCGAGCCGACCGACGAGGAGCGGCAGAAGGAGCAGGCGCTCCTGAACAGCGTCTACGACCGCTTCGTCGAGATGGTCGCCGAGGAGCGCGGCCTCTCGCAG
>JANPBN010000538.1:0-2200 GCA_031430415.1 Dehalococcoidia bacterium | reverse complement strand
TGCACGTCATGTGCCACGCCGTGCCCGGAACCTGGCATGCGATGGGCGTGATGCTCGCGGGCGGCGGCGCGCTCCGGTGGCTCGCGAACGCCGTCGCGCCCCTCACGCCCGGCGTCGATCCGATCGAGGCGCTGTCGTCCCACGCTGCGGCGTCACCGCCCGGCGCACGTGGCCTCCTGTTCGCACCGTACCTCTACGGCGAACGGATGCCGCACAACGACCCGCACGCGACGGCGGCCTTCGTGGGGCTGACGGGAGCGCACGACATCGGCGACATGGCCCGTGCCGTCATGGAGGGCGTCGCGTTCAACCTGCGTGAGATTCTCGACATCACCCGCGCCACAGGCACGCCCGTCGCCGAGATGCGCCTCATCGGTGGCGGCGCTCGCAGCGACACGTGGACGCAGATCCTCGCCGACATCTATGCAATGCCCGTTGTCCGCATGGAGTCCACCGAAGGCACCGCGATCGGCGCAGCGCTGCTCGCGTCCGTCGGCGCGGGCTCATTCGCGTCCGTCCGCCAGGCGACGGAGGCGTGCGTGCGCGTGGGCGCTATCGTCGAGCCGCGCGCGGAGACGCTAGCGACGTACGCGGAGCAGTACGAGCGGTTCAGACAGTTGTACGGGGTGCTGAAGCCGTGATCGCATCCGTCGCGTCGAGACTCTCCCTCACCCGCGCCTCGAGATCGCCGTACATGCGGCCGGCATCTACAACTCGCAGAACAAGCTCTTTCCGCTCCATGTCGTCCGACCGGCCGTACGCGATGCTTACGCGATCGCCATCAAATGACGCCGAGATGATATCGACGTAGTCGACGATGAACGCCTCCGGGGTACCGATGTCTCTGCCACCGAAGCGCATGTGTACCGGGCGCGTGGCGCGCCAGTCGATGCGAATATCCACATTCGTGAGGATGCCTGAGTACTGGCGCCGCCGATCCTGCTGGATCAGAAGCTCGATGACGGTGGCGGCGACGCAGGCTCCGAACGCAACGCTGTACCAAGAGGATCCGGCCCATGCGAGTCCGACCGTCACTGGACCGGCCAAGAAGCCGTAGGCGCGGACGCGCTGGAGTAGCGAGACAGGCGGCGCGAAGAAGCGGAACGCGGTGCCGCCCGAGGTGTCGTCAACCATCCGTCCGCATGTACGCGCCCGTCTCCGCGTCGAAGATCACCCAGGCGCTGCGCTCGGCGGTGTTCTGTCCGCGCGGATCGAGTTCCGTCCGCAGGATGTGCAGTTCCTCCTCGGTCGGCCCGTCCAGCACGGCGATGTCGTCGGCGAGCACCGGCGGATACTGGCACTCGGCGAGGATCTGGTCGACCGACACCCACGGCGCGCGCGCGACGAGGCGCAGCTTGCGGTTCGACGTGTAGTCGTACACCGCCCACGGCGTCACGACGCGATACGGCCCCGTGTCCGTCGGCAGTCCGACGCGCTCGCGCGCTCCCTCGCTGCCGTCGAGGAACCCCGGCGACGAGATGAAGTCGACGCGCTCGACGAACTTCCGCTTCTCCTGGTCCGTCATCAGGATCGTCCGCCAGCACAGCGCCGCGATGGAGTCCGCACCGCCCGGACCGCCGAAGCGGCGCGCGCCGCCGTCGTACTCGCCGATCGCCGTCGAATTGATGTTGCCGTGCTGGTCCACCTGGAGCGTGTTGAGCAGCCCGTAGTCCATCAGCCCGAGCTGGGCGTGGTTGCCAGCCGTATTCATCGTCCCCCACGCCAGCGCGCGATATCCGGCGCGCGACGACACCATCGTCATCACCGGCTCGAATGGCAGCATCGGCTCGGGCGCGATGACGCCGTCTTCGGTGATGTACTGCGCGCCGGGAACGTAGTGCTTGATCGCGAGCAGCACGGCGTACATCGGGCTACCGCCACCGGCGACCCAGTACGTGCGGCCGTCCTCCACCATCCGTGCGACGATGCAGATTTGCATCTCCCGCTCGTTGAACGATGTCGCTGCCGTGCCCTTGGGCGCCTGCAGTTCGAGTTCGATGCTCATGCGTCGTCTCCCGTAATGTCGCGCAGGTGCCCGAGTACGTGCTCCACGGCGACATACCGGAGCACGCCCCCCAGTGGTCCTCGCGCGCCGCCCGCCGACGTGATCCTCACCGCCAGCAACTCCTCGTCCGCCGACGCGATGGCGTCGATCAGTGCGGCCCGGTTCGTCCTGAACTCCTCCAGCAACGCCGGTATT
>JANPBN010000537.1:0-1693 GCA_031430415.1 Dehalococcoidia bacterium | reverse complement strand
GGGATCTCGTACGAGATGAGCTGCGCCGCGGCGCGCATGCCACCCAGAAGTGCGTACTTGTTGTCCGAGCCCCAGCCGGCCATCAGGAAGCCGATGAACGACAGACCTGACACGGCGAGGATGTACAGAAGGCTCATTTCGAGCGGGCTGACGAACCAGTCCGCCGTGAACGGCACGACGACGAGCGTCAGAAACGCCGGCACGAAGATGGCGAACACGGCGAGCTCAAACGTGACGAAATCGGCCGAGGCGGGCCGCAGGTCTTCCTTGGTCAGCAGCTTGAAGGTGTCGGCGACGGCTTGCAGCAGCCCGAACGGGCCCGTGCGTGTCGGGCCGAGGCGTTGCTGCATGCGCGCGACGAGCTTGCGCTCGTACCACGTGGCCATCATCACGCCAACCGTCATGACGAGCGTGATGACGATCAGCCCGATGAGCGCACTAAGCGCCGGGTGGCTGATCGCATCGATGGACGGGGCGGCAAGCACCATATCGCGCATACTCTACCTGTCCACGTCGCAAAGCACGATGTCCATGGAGCCAAGGATCATGACGGCATCCGCCAGGAACTGGCCGATCGTCATGTCGCGCAGCGCCGACAGGTTGCAGAACGAGGGCGAGCGCATCTTCAGCCGGTACGGCTTGTCGCCGCCCTTCGACACCAGGTACACGCCCCATTCGCCACGCGGCGACTCGACCTTCGAATAGACCTCGCCGGGAGGGGTGCGCAGGCGCCGCGGCATCTTCTCGGGCACGATCGGCCCCACGGATGGCAGCTGCTCCAGCGCCTGTTCGATGATGCTGATGGATTGGCGCATCTCCTCGAGACGAACGAGATAGCGGTCGTAGACGTCGCCGTGGCTGCCGACAGGCACCTGGAACGAGAAGCGATCGTAGATCGAATACGGCTCGTCCTTGCGCAGATCGAAGTCGACGCCCGAAGCGCGCAGCATGGGCCCGCTAAGGCCGAACGCGATCGCCTGCTCCGCCGTGAACACGCCGATGTTCTGGCAGCGCGCCATGAAGATCTCGTTCTGGGTCAGCAGGTCGTCGTTGTCGCGGATGCCCTGCTGGCTGTGCTTCAGCACCTCGTGGACGCGCGAGACGAAGTTGTCCGGCACTTCCCACGCCAATCCGCCCACGCGGAAGTACGCGTACATCAGCCGGTCGCCGGTGATCTCTTCAAACAGTTCCTGCAGGTACTCACGCTCACGGAACGCGTACGTGAAGCTCGTGGCGAAGATGCCGGCATCGATACCGAAGGCGCCCATGAACATGAAGTGGCTGCTGAGGCGGTTCAGTTCCGTGAGGATGACGCGAATGTACTCCGCGCGATCCGGCACCGTGATGTCCATCAGCCGCTCGACGGCCATGACGTAGCCGAGCTCTGCGCTGAACTGCGCGAGGTACTCCGTGCGGTCGGCGTAGCCGATGCCCTGGCGGAAGTCCATCGCCTCCATCAGCTTCTCGCCGCCGCGGTGCATGTAACCGATGTGCGGCGTGACATCGACTACCTTCTCGCCCGAGATGACGAGCACCATGCGAAACACGCCGTGCGTGCTCGGGTGCTGGGGGCCCATGTTGATGGGCATGTCGACGACTTCGAGTTCCTGTTCGAGGACCATATCGGCTACTCCTCCTCCCCGGCGCCGTCGCGGAGGTTGTCGCCCTGCCACTCCTCGATCTCCTGCAGGGG
>JANPBN010000536.1:0-2288 GCA_031430415.1 Dehalococcoidia bacterium | reverse complement strand
CGTGTTCGCTTCAAGTCCTGGAAAGCCCGACGCCTTCGATGCCGCGAGCTCCTCCTCGATCGTCGCCAGCGCCTTGCGATCCTGGTTCGCGACCGGGTTCTCGCCGATCTGCTCGATGAACCGGTAGTCGTATCCGCCGCGCGCCGCGAGGTGCCGCTCGAAGCGGATCATGCCGCGCTTCGCCCAGACCTCGTACGCGCCGTCGCGGCACGTGAACACCATGTCCGTCTGCGGCCCCGCCGTCTCGTCGGTCAGGAGGATGTGGATGGCGCGGTCGCCGGATTCGTACTGGTTCGGGTCGAGCCCCTGCCCTTCGAGCCGCTCCGGCCCAATCGCTCCGGTTGAGGATGTTCGTTCCTGCGTCGTCGTCATCGCTGTGCCTCGCTGTGCTGCGTGCGGCGGGGAATCCGTGCCGCCATGATCGGGGAGCGGGGAGGGTGGTGCAATACTGAAGGTCGTGCGTACGGAGCCACTCTACTCAGAAACGGGACGCAACTGGGCACGGATCAATTCTGCCAACTCGTCGAGCCGTTCGTCGCTCATCTCGCGATTGCCGATCATCGCAACGAACTGCTGGCGCTCGAATGGCGTCCCGGGCGGGCAGGGGCAGACGTGGAAGTGAATGTGGGCGTTGCGCTCGGGACTGCCGAGGGATGCGACGTACATCCGGATCGCACCCGTGACGGCGGACACGGCTCGCGCTATATCCCGAACAACCTCGTGGAAGTGGACCCACTCAGCAGGAGTAAGGTCCGTCTCGAAGCGCTCCGCGTGCCGCTTGGGACACACAAGCGTGTATCCCTCTTGGCTGGGGAATTGGTTGAGGAACGCGATTACCTCATCGTCCTCGAACACGATACGGGGATTGTCGAAGAGCGGCCGACCCTCAATGATTCGGCACACGAAACAGGCGGATCTGGCCGCCGCGTCGTACTCAGCGCGAGTTACCTTTGACATGATGGGCGTCTGGCGCCGCCCCCTACCGCATCGACAGCCCGGCGATCATCTCGTCGAGGATCACGACGAACTCGCCGGTCACTTCGATGCGGATGGCGTCGTTGACGTAGCCGCCGGTGTTGTCCCAGCCGCCGCTCTCTGTCTGCTGCGCCATCAGCGCCTCGCCCGTGCGCTCGGCCAGCGCGCGGAAGCGATCGTCGCCGCTGACGCCGTAGATCAGCGCGCTCCCCCATCCGACCTTGCCCGCCTGCGCCGTCTCGTACATCTCATCGAGGCAGTGGAAGCTGATCTCCATGTACTGCTTTGCCAGTTCGACGTGCGCGCCGTCACCATCGGCCTGCGCCAGACGGCAGAGGAACGCGGCGTCCATGCCCGGATTGAAGTACGGCTGTCGCGGCGTGTCGATGCGGATCGAGTGCAGACGCTGCCGCTCCGGCGCGAACTCCGTGCGCAGACCCGTACCCGGCTTGTAGACGAGGAACAGTTCCTCGTTCGGGCGCGGCTGTGCCTCGTACATCATCCGCAGGAATCCGGCCACCCGCTGCGCCGCCGCGATGTCGCCGCCGAAGAGCAGCGCGTTGCCGCACTGGCCCGCGTTCAGCAGATCCTGGAACGCATCCATCTTGTCGCGCTGCATGCGAAAGCCGCCGGTCTCCGGATGCTGCAGCGTCTTGAGAAAGCGCAGTCCCGGCGTCGCGATGTCGAAGCGGCCCATCTTGAACGCACCGGCGACCATCCACCCCGCCGGATACGCGTAGTTGTTGTCCTGCAGCGTCCCGCGCATCGGCCCGGCGAAGTCGCCCTCGTCGGTTTGCACCTGCGCGCGGATCCACGACGCGAGCCGGTTCCCCGCCTCGGCTTCGCCTGCAGCCGCGAAGGCCCAGAGCGCCTTGTAGTACGGACTCAGCCCCGCCCGCTCCGGCTCGCCCAGCGCACCATCCGCGCGCTGATGCTCCAGCAGGAACGCCGTCCCGCGCGCCTTCGATTCCTTCAGCTTCGCGACGATCGATGTTTGAGTAACCATGGCCCTATTCTAGTCGATTGCCGCCGGGTTTTGGAGGCTGAACCGCGCGCCACGCGCCCCCCTTTTTCGGCACCTCCACGACCCCGCTCGCCTCCGCTCCCGTCGCCCCAGCATCCATCGTCCGCGTGTCTCCCCTCTCCGAAGTCGGAGAGGGGTCGGGGGTGAGGTCCCCCGTCTCCGCGTTCCAGTCGCCCGAGCATCCAGCATCCACTTAGCCCCTCTCCGAATTCGGAGAGTGGTTGGGGTGAGGTCCCCCGTCTCCGCGTTCCAGTCGCCAGAGCATCCATCCTCCGCGTGTCTCCCCTCT
>JANPBN010000535.1:0-10519 GCA_031430415.1 Dehalococcoidia bacterium | reverse complement strand
ATCCAGCGGTCGACGCCCGCCTCCATGGGCGGCACGATCATCAACCTCAACTAGAACCGGACTCGGCGAAGAGTCATGCGGCAAGGCCGCCCGGCGCGAGGCGCCGGGCGGCCCAACGCAGCGAAAGGCAGGATTGCCCGTGGAACCGCAGCAGCTGGCCACAAAGGTCGCTCAGCTCGAGTCCCGCGTTGCCACGCTCGAAGACGAAGGAAAGATCGTCAAGGGCGAGGTGAAGCAGGTCCTCACGGAGATCCGCACGGCCATCCTGGTACGGGACAACCCGTTCGAAGGCGATGGAGGCCTCACGTCGTCACTGGCCGCAGCCGCCGTTGCGCCACAACCGGTTGCGTCGCCGCCGCCGCCTTTGGCCGAACCGGCGCCGCCTCCCAAGCCCATCGCGAAGGCCGAGCCAGTGCCCGAACCAGCGAACGAGCCGTCCGCGCCCTCCCCCGTGCTTGCGCGGGAGCCGGTGATGCTGCGGCCTGTCGCCCCGATTCCGCCGCCGGCGCCAGAGCAGCCGCAATGGAGCCTGCTGACCATCGCCGGACTGTCGGCCTGGGCAGAAGAGGCAATGCGCCGGCTCGGTTCATTGCGGCTCGAGATCTTGCTCGACCTGTGCGAAGCGGCGGGGCACTTGTCGCCAGACGCGCGGACGGCGCTCGCCCGGGTCACCGAGCTCGATCTCCCGGAGCCGACGAATACGCCTTCGACAAACGAGACCGTCGTCATCCTCCGGCAGCTGGACGCGCTGGTGAACGACGACGCCGACTACACATCTACGAGGCGATCGACCCTCTAGCGGCACGTACAGCAGGGAATGCTGAAGGAGCTCCGCCATCGATAAGGCAATCACGTCCATCATGCTCACCATCGCGGCGATCGTCGCGATCGTCGCGGTCGTCAACGCGGTGCTGCCCTCGGTCAGTCGCACGAGCGGTGCGCTGATCTCCGCGTCGAACGTCGTCGAAGACCGCATTGCCAGCCAGATCGAGATCGTCCACGCGACGGGCGCAAACGGCGACCCGGACGCCGACATCTGGGTCAAGAACACAGGCGCGTCGACGGTCGTGGGACTCAACCATGTGGATGTATTCTTCGGCCCGGATGGCGACTTCGCCCGCATTCCGCAGGGTGATCCCGGCTGCGCTGCGCCGTGCTGGGAGTACAGCATCGAGAACGCGCAGACGTGGGAACCGACGGCGACGCTGCACGTCCTCGTCCGCACGAACTCAAACCTGCTGTCGGGAACGACCTACTACGTAAAGGTCGTGACGCCGAACGGCATCGCCGACTCCAAGTTCTTCACGGTCTAGGGGCGGAACATGGAAAACGGACTTCCCGCGTTGATGATCGCCGCCATCCTGATGCTCTGCACAGTGATGATGGCGCGCGGCGGCTTCATGGGCGCGGACGCGATCGGCGAGTCGCTTCGGGAGTCCGAGGCGCGGTACGCACAACAGAACCGCACCGGGCTGACGGTAACCGACACGGACATCGACGGCGCCGGCGCGAACGTGACGCTCACGGTGCGCAATGACGGCCAAACGCCGGTTGCGGACTATCCGGCGATGGACATCGTGGTGCAGTACTTCGGCGAGACAGGCACGCGCTATGACAAGTGGATTGCGTTCACGGCCGGGGCGCTGGCTTCCGACCGCTGGAAGACGCAGAACTTCCAGGACGACATCTTTGAGCCGGGCATCCTGAATGCGGGCGAGTCGATGGACATCGTGATCCGGCTGAACCCGGTCGTTGGAGCGGCCACCGTGAACTGGGCGATCATCGGCACCGAGAAGGGCGTCACGACGCAGACGTACTTCAACGGACCGCCGTAAGGGAGCGGACGCCAGGATGGCGATCTTCGAGAAGGTTCTCCCCGGCAAATGGGGCAACAAAGGCCCCGTGCGTAGCGCGGCGATTAGTGAGGCGGCCAACTGGCAGCGCTCGTCATCGCTCTTTCGGCCGGCGGCGGTGGACTACGACCTCGTCACACAGCTGACGTACATGTCCGCCCTGGCAACGGCAAACGTCGGACGCGAGAACCTCTTCCAGAAGACGGCGGAACTGGGTTACAGCACCTCGGGCTACTTCCACCGCGTCCACCTGGTGGCGCAGCGCCTGAACTACGACTACTCGCGCGCTTGCCAACTCGTCGCGGACGCGACAGAGAACGAGGTCGTGAAGAGCCTGCTGCTGCGGTTCTCCGCTTCGCTCGCCTCCGGCGAACCGGAAACGGTGTTCTTGGCGCGCGAGACCGAGATCCAGATCGAGCACTACTCCCGGAAGTACGAGCGCGACCTGGAGTCGCTGCGCAAGTGGACGGACGCGTACGTCGCGCTGATGGTCTCGGTGACGCTCGTCGTCGTCGTGTCGCTGGTCTCGATGATGATCTACAGCGTCGGCACGGCGTTCATTCTCGGCCTGGCGTTCATGATGTGCGCCATCGCCGCGCTGGGTGACTGGATCATCTACCGAACGTCGCCGGTCGAACCAAAGACGCACAGAAGGCGCGAGAAATCGCGTACGCAGGATCAAATGTACGCGGTGGCGCGGATATTGCTGCCGGCCAGCGCCATCCTTGGCGCGGTGGTCGCACTCGTGTTCAACATCGGCGCTGGACTGATCGCGGCGGGTGTCGGGGTCGCGCCGGTCGGCATCTTGGCGTTCATCGACGACAAGCGGGTGGATCAGCAGGACCGCGATGTCTCGACGTTCCTGCGTTCGCTCGGTTCCATCGTCGGCGCCATTGGCACGACGGTGACCGAGGGCATGGAGCGGATGAACCAACGGTCGTTGGCATCGCTCGAGCAGGGTGTGCGGCGCCTGCACGTGCGGCTTCGCTCGGGCATCCGCCCGGACATGTGCTGGGACCGGTTCATCTCGGAATCCGGCAGCGAACTCGTCGATCGTTCCGTGGGGACCTTCTGGGACACAATCAAGCTCGGTGGCGACCCGGACGCGATTGGCTATCTGTCCTCGCTGTTCGCCCTGAAGATCTCGCTGATGCGCGAGAACCGGAAGCTGGTGTCGCAGACGTTCATGTACTTGATGGTGCCGCTGCACGCCGTGCTCGTCGGCATCCTCATGTTCGTGACTGAAGTGATGGTCGTGTTTGCGATCCAGCTCAACAATATTCAGTCACAGGCGTTCACGAACACCGACCCGACGGTCACAGGCGGCATCGACGTCACGAACGTGCTGGCGTTCGCTTCACCCAATGTCGGATTCATTCGCGGGTTCGCACTCGTGGTGACGCTGTTTCTGACGGTCGTCGACACGTGGTCGCCGCACGCGGCGGCGGGCGGGCACCACCACAAGGTGTGGGCCTATGCCGCAGTGATGATGGTGATGTCCGGACTCGGCCTGATGCTCATTCCCCACATGGTCGGCGGTCTGTTCGCCAGTGTCTCGAGCGGACTCGAGACGGCGACACCCACGGCGACACCGTAGAAGCTAAGGAGGACAACATGGCGCCGTTCTTTCGCAAGCCGCAGAAGCCCGTTGACGGGCACCGACAGGATGACCGTCTGGCGAACATCGACGTGGAAGCGCTCGTCCCCAAGTCCGCGCGCGAACCGGAGGGAATGCGGTTCACGCCGCTGGCCCTGCCGGATGAACTGGACGATGGCGACGAAGATCTGCAGTTTCTGTCGTCGATCGTCAGTTCGATCGATGAGAAGACGGCGGCGCCGCGCCGCGCTGACCCGAAGCCCGCCGCGCTGCTTGCCGTCGAGACGATCACGTTGCCCGAACAGCGGGACGACCTGGCTGCGTTCCGAAACGTCGGGAAGGACGATGACCGCGTCCCGTTCAAGCATTTGATGAAGGTCGACGACGTTGACATTGGCGACCTGCTCGATGACCTGGGTACTGTAGCCGCTGCAATGCGACGACGGGCGGCCTGACCACATGAGCGGCTGGCCCCGGGCGATGCTCATCGCGGCCATGGTGGCCTGGACGCTCGTTACGGTGGGGGCGGGGTGGTATGCCGTGCGCGACTCGCTCGGCCACGCTCGCGCGCAGGCCGCGGTTGTCGCGACGCTGAACAGCGCCGCTCCGGGCGAGACCGCCACTGTCCTCGATCTGACGGACGAGAACGCAGCGGCCGCCTCCACCGCCATCGCGACCGCCCTGGCGACACCGATCCCCACGCCGGTGTACGTCGTTACCGGGAGGCAGGCGGTGCCGAAACATGCCGCACAGGTCGGGGTCGACCGACGGGCCAAGCCGACGGGCATCGAGGGGCCACGCCAGGCACCGAAGGAGGTGCGTGGAAACGTGCGCGGCGTCGTCGTGCTCGATCCGGGCCACGGGCGGGGGGATCCGGGGGCAGTACACCACCTGCCCGACGGTAGCTACGACATCACCGAGGCCGAATCGAACCTGATGGGCGCCGAACTGATTCGCACGGAACTCCAGGCGATGGGGTACGAGGTGTACTTGACCCGCGAAGGCGCCGGCGAAGGACCGGGTGGGCCGCTGCCACTGCAGTTCATCACGTCGGACCTCTATGCGCGTGTCGCACTCGCGAAGGCGGTGGATGCGGATGTGTACCTGGCGATCCACGGCAACGGCGCGTCGGTGAAGTCAATCAGCGGGCCGGAGACGTGGTACTGCGGAAAGCACGAGGAAGGCGCGGCAAACGAAGCGCTGGCGACCGGTGTGCAGCAGGCAATGATCGACGCATTGGCGGAGATGGATTACCTGCCACCCGATCGCGGCATCAAGGAGGACGCCGACTCGCATCACTCAGGCGGCTTTTGCCAGTTCGTCGTGACGCGCGAGACCCCCGTGCCGGCGGCGCTGCTCGAGTTCTTGTTCCTGTCGAACGACCGCGATGCGGCTGCGCTCGTCGATCCGCGATCGCATCCGCTGATGGCGAAGCACGTCGCCGCTGCGATCGATGCGTTCCTGCAGGATCGCGCGGCGGCCGGGCGATGAGCATACTGGGGGCGTGAAGATCGTGGTGCTCGGTAGTTTCAATATGGATCTCGTCATGCGCGCGGAGCGGCGGCCAGCCGCCGGCGAGACGCTGCAGGGCGAGTTCGGCATGTACCTCGGCGGGAAGGGCTTCAATCAGGCGATCGCGGCAAGACGAATCGGCGCGGAGGTGGCCGTCATCGGCCGCGTCGGCGACGACGAGTTCGGGCGCCAGTTCATCGCCGCCCTCGGCCGCGAAGGTATCGACGCCAGTGCGGTTCGCGTCGATGCGGTCGCGGGCACGGGTGTCGCGAGCATCATCGTCGAACCGGACGGCGCGAATGCGATCCTGCAGGCGCCGCGAGCGAACCGGCAGCTCTCGGCCAGCGACATCGCGTCGGCAGGCGAGGCATTCGCGGGCGCCGATGTGGCGATGCTGCAACTCGAGACATCGATGGAGGCCGCGCAGGCATTCGCCCACGCAGCGCGCGCTCACGCCGCTACGGTGCTGCTGAACCCGGCTCCGGCCAGCGCCGTGCCCGCCGAATTGCTGGCTCTCACGGACGTGCTGGTCCCGAACGAGATCGAAGCTGAGAGGCTCGCCGGCCTACGCATCGAGACCATCGATGATGCGCATGCCGCTGCCGGAGCACTCCAGGCGCAGGGTCCACGCACGGTCGTCATCACGCTCGGAGCGCGGGGCGCCGTATCGGCAGACGACCGGGCACGGACGCACCATGCCGGACACCAGATCGACGCAGTCGACACGGTCGGCGCGGGCGATGCCTTCTGCGCCGCACTGGCGGTGGCACTCGGGGAGGGCGCGACACTCATCGACGCCGTGGCCTTCGCGAACGCCGCCGGAGCGGCCGCAACGATGCGGCACGGCGCCGAACCCTCGATGCCGACACGACGCGAAGTAGCGGCAATTGCCGCGAAGGGAGGACGACGATGATGGAAGAGATCTTCGACCGGGACCGCGAACGGCACCTGCTGCTGGGGCGCGAAGTCATCCGCAACGAAGCGCGCGCGCTCGACGAAGCGGCGAAGGGCCTCGGCCGCGACTTCATCGATGCGGCGGAAATGATTGCCAAGCACCCGGGGCTTCTCGTCACGACGGGCGTCGGGAAGTCGGGCCACATTGCACGGAAGATCGCGGCGACGTTCGCCTCGACCGGACGACCCGCGTCGTTTCTTCACACGAGCGAGGCGGTCCACGGCGACCTTGGCGGCCTGCGAAAGGGTGACATCGTGCTGGCGCTCTCGCACAGTGGCGAGACACCGGAGGTGATCGCCGTGTTACCGATGCTGAAGGCGATCGAGATCCAGATCATCGCTATCACCGATAACGCTCGCTCGACGCTGGCGCTGGTGGCGAACGTCGTCATCACACCGGGACGGATCTCGGCAGACGACCCGATCGGCCTTGCGCCGACCGCAAGCGCGGCCGCCGCGCTCGCCATCGGCGATGCGCTGGCGCTCGCAGTGGCGCAGCATAAGGGGTACACGGTGGCCGACTTTGCGCATCACCCGGGCGGGGCGCTGGGCAAGCTGATGGAGTCGGTATATGGCGATCGGCGGGATCCCGCCGCCTAGTCGTCAGATGCCGTTGTCGCTCAGGAACGCGAGGACAGCTGCGTTGAACTGCTCCGGTTGGTAGAGGTTGACCGCGTGCGCTGCCTCAGCGATGTCCACCTTGCGCGCTCCGGGGACTTTCGCCGCGAGCGACTCGCAGCCAGCCTTGTAGCGCTCGTCGTCGGCGCCCCAGATGACGAGCGTGGGGACGGCGATCGCTTCGAGTCCCTCCATCACCTTCGCATCACGCTGCGTGAGGATGCCGCGAGCGGCAAACGCGAGGCCGGGGGCCGACCGCTGGTACTGACGCGTCTTGTCGATCTCAATACCGCGACCGAGGCCGTCAATGCCGCGCTCCTCGAAACGCTTCGCATAGCCGATCGAGAAGTCGTTCCAGCCGGCGCGCGCCTCGTCCTTCCGGTAGCCCGGCCCTGTGTTGCAGAGCACGAGCGCCCGGAGCATCTCGGGATGTGCGACCGCAAACTCCAGAGACAGATATCCACCAAGCGACAGTCCGCCGATGACGGCGCGCTCGATGTTCAAGTGGCGGAGCAACGCCGCCATGTCCTCGACGGTGAGCGTCTCGGAGTAGTCCTCCTGCCGCGGCGGGCTGTCGGTGCCGCCGTGGCCACGCAGGTCCCACGCAATGATGCGATACCCGGCGAGGCCCTCGAACTGCGGCTCCCACATCTGAAGCGTCGCCGCAAAGGCGTGCGTGAGGAAGATCGGCGCACCTGCGGGATCGCCATGCTCCTCGTAGTTGATCTTGATGCCGTTGAGTTCGGCGATGGGCATGCGCTCGCTCCTGTGGTGTCCCGACCGATGACGGCGCATCTTCCCGGAGCAAGCACGGAGGCGCAAACGTGGCTATTCGAACGGCGAAAGGTAGGCGAGCCAGGCGAGGCTGGGTGGCAAAATGGCGGGCCGGCGCACGGGCGCCGGAGGCGAGATCGAGGGGCGCTGGTCGTTCATCCCTTAGAGGATCGGCGCGGAAGCTGCCCTGCTGAAGGCTGCGCTACCATGCGGGCATGAGCCTTCCCGGCGACTTCGAAGCTGTGACCGAATCTGCGCCGCTTGTGGCCGAGTTGCGCGCACGGATTGAGCGCGACGGCCCGATGACGTTCCGCGACTTCATGGATACAGCGCTCTACCATCCTCGTTATGGTTACTACCGGACGGGCAGCGGCGTAACCGGCCGCGGTGGCGATTATGTCACGAGCCCCGAAGTGCATCCGATATTCGGGACGCTGGTGGCGCGCCAGCTTGAAGAGCTATGGCGGACGATGGGCAGCCCCGCCCGCTTCGACGTGGTCGAGCAGGGGGCGGGGCGCGGCCTGCTGGCGCGGGACATCGTCCGAGCCGCGGCGCGCGACGATGCCTTCGCTTTGGCGCTCCGCTACGCAATCGTGGAACCGACGGCGCTCCTCCGAGAAGAGCAGGCGCGCACGATCGAGGACGCCGGCATCGCGCCCGGCGGCGTTATGTGGAGTACCGCCCTGCCGGCCGAAATCGAGGGCGTCGTTTTATCGAACGAACTGCTCGATGCATTCCCGGTGCATCGCGTCGTCCGGCGCGGCGGCGACCTGGCGGAGGTGTACGTCACGCACGACGGCACGCGGTTCACTGACCAGCTCCGGCCGCTCTCAGATCCGGCCCTCCGCGCGCACTTCGACGCACTAGGCGTGATGCCCGGTGACGGCTGCTACGCGGAGGTAAACCTCGCCGCGCCCTTGTGGATGCGGGATGTCGCCGCTCGGCTGAAGCGCGGCTATGTGCTGACGTTCGATTACGGCTACGAAGCATCGAGCCTCTACGCGCCGTGGCGACGGGATGGGACGCTGCTCTGCTTCGCAGGGCAGTCGGCGAGCAGCGATCCGTACCAACGCATCGGCAAGCAGGACATCACCGCGAGCGTCGACTTCACGACGCTGCACGCGGCGGGCGAGGCGTGCGGTCTCCCGGTGATCGCCAGCACCGACCAGTCATCGTTCCTCGTGCGTCTCGGCATCGGCGAAGGCGTGGCGCAGGCCGCCGGCGAGATGGAGGAATACTTCGCGCGGCGCGGCATCGTCTTGGCATTGATCGACCCGGCGCGCCTCGGCCGCATCACGGTGCTGCTGCAAGGCAAGGGCGTGGTGCCCGATGCGAGGCTGACGGGATTCTCCGATGCGTGATCGGTGTGCGGGGCCTGATTGTCGCCGCGGCGATCAAGTCGGCCCGCCCCACGATCCGCGCCGCTTCCCTCGCATGGCGTGAGGGCGATAGAATCTCCGCAATCCAACGCCGCCAGGGAGGGTACGCGCGTGACCCGACGTCAGACCACCACCGGATCATCGCGATGAGCGAGATCACCGTCCGCCCCCTCGACTTCGAGAAGGACACGGAGAAGCTCAAGTCGTTCCTCGACAAGCGCGACGGCATGCGGCTGGATCACTTGCCGCCTGCCGTCGAAGCGGGCGACTGTTTCGCGTTCGTCGCCGACGAGGACGGGATCGCGATCGGCTGGTCGGTGGTACACATCAAGTTTCGCGCCGACCAGGACTGGGATCCGCCGGACGACGATACGGTTCGCTTCCAGAGCGAAGACAACGCCTACCTCGAGAACATCGAAGTGACGGCGCGCGTTCGGCGCGGGGGTGTCGGGAAAAAGCTGCTGCGCGCCGCCGAGGACGAGGCGCGCAAGCGTGGCAAGAAAACCCTATGGCTGCACACGAGCGAGAACAACACGCTCGCGCATCGCTTCTACGACCGCGACGGCTGGACGCTCGACTCGACGGTGTACCCGCCATGGAGGCCCGCCGCGCGCACGCGGATCTACCGGAAGGCGCTGTAGGATTCAGCGAGGATCGCAATGAGGAAGACGTTCATTCGCTCGCTGGCCGTCACGGCGGCGATCCAGTTCCTGGTCACCCGCATGCGCGCCGGCAACGCGATGGAGGAAGGCGAGGCCGAGGCGCTCTGGCTCCGTTACCCGTTCGTCGTGATGCTCAACGCGCTGGCGTGGACGCTCATGCTCACCACCGTCGGCATCGTCATGCGACCGATGCGGCGCGCGTGGCGCTGACGCGGCGCATCCGCCACGTCGATGCGTTTACATCGGTGCCGCTGGAAGGCAACCCGGCGGCAGTCGTCGACGGCGAAGGCATCGACGACGCGACGATGCAGCGGATCGCGTTGAACCAGCACCTGTCGGAGACGGTGTTTCTGCTGCCGCCGCGCGATCCGGCGAACCACCAGCGCATCCGCATCTTTACGCCGGGGACGGAAATGCCGTTCGCCGGACATCCGACGATCGCCGCATCGCACACCCTCGTGACGGACGGCATCGTCACGCTGCAGGACGGCGAAGCGCTGCGCATTGAGACAGAGGCCGGGCTCATCCCCGTCGATGTCGATACGACCACGGGCGTTTACACAATGACCCAGCGCCCACCCGAGTTCCGGCCGGCGAAAGCATCTGTCGATGACGTCGCCGGCTGGCTTGGCCTGGGCGCAGGCGACGTCATCCGCAGCGAGGACGTCACAACCGGCGTCTGGTGGCACATCGCACAGGTCGCGTCGTTCGATGTGATGCTGCGCGTCAAGCCGAATCCCCTTCGGCTCGAAGGACAGGCGGTGTCGCTGTTCTGCATCGGCAGCGGCTCCGATGCCGACGTGCGCGTGCGCACATTTGCACCGGGGGCAGGCGTCTTCGAAGATCCGGTGACAGGCAGCAGCAACGGCTGCATCGCCGCGCTCATCGCGCGCGATGGCCTGCTGCCGGTGCACGATGGCGCGCTGCGGTACACCGCCGAGCAGGGCATCGAGATGGGACAGCCCGGGCGCATCTATCTCGACGTGCGCGGCGTGCCTGACGCGATGACCGTCCGTGTCGGCGGGAAGGCCGTGACCGTGCTGCGCGGCGAACTGCTGCTTCCGTGACCGTCACCGCCGGCATCGTCATCGCCACCACAACCGTGTACGACATCCCCGGCCTGCTCGCGCTCGCGCCTTGGCGCGAAAGTGAGACACTCGTCGAGTACGT
>JANPBN010000534.1:0-4463 GCA_031430415.1 Dehalococcoidia bacterium | reverse complement strand
ACGGCGATGCCGTCCTCGGGCAGCGCGGCAGGTAGATCGCCCTTCTCCTTCTCGATGGCTTCGATGGTGCCGAGGCGCTCGAGGTGGCTGGGGCCTACGTTCGTGACGATGCCGATCTCCGGCTGCGCAAGGTCGCAGAGGAACGCGATCTCGCCGGCGGCCCACATGCCCATCTCGAGCACTGCGCGACGGTGACGCTGGGTCAGTTCGAGCAGCATGAGCGGCATGCCGATCTCGCTGTTCAGGTTGCCGGCGCTCCTGAAGGTGTTGTATCGGGTGGCGAGGACGGTGGCGGTCAGCTCTTTGGTCGTCGTCTTGCCGACGCTGCCGGTGACGCCGATGACTTTCACACGTGGACGGTCGTTGCGACGCTGGAACGCCAGGTCTTGGAGCGCGCGCAGTGGGTCCGGCACGACGTATTGGGCGATGTCGACATCGATCTCACGCGAGACGATGGCGGCGGCGGCGCCCCGGGCGGCGGCGGCAACGACGAAGTCGTGGCCATCGACATGCTCACCCTTGAGGGCGATGAAGATGTCGCCGCGGCCGGCCTTTCGCGAGTCGACGACGGCCTTGCGAAACTTGAGCGGCCCGACGGAGGGCGCGCGGATGAGCGCCGGACTCAAGGCCGTTGCCAGTTCCTTGGCTGTAATCATGGGCGCATGCCTGCCTGCCTTGGGCGCCGTCGGCGCCGGTCAGCGATCCGATGTGACGAGTTGCGGACCTTCCGGCCGAACGCCGAGGTACGCGAGGATGCTGGGAGCGAGGGCCGAGAACACCGGCGCGGACACTTGCCCGCCTAGGCGGTCTTCCTTGAAGTCGAGCTTGACGAGCATGATCATCTGCGGGTCGTCCGCCGGTGCGAAACCGATGAACGAAGCGATGTTTCCATCGTGCACCGTACCATCGGCCAGGTCGGCGCCGGTTGTCGTGCCGGTCTTGCCCCCGACATGGTAGCCCTTGACTGCGGCGAGGTGGCCGGGGCTGCCTTCGACGACCTGGTTCATGATATCGGCGAGCGTGGCGGCGGTTTCGGGCGTCACAACCTGGCGCACGACAACGGGCTCGAACGTGCGGCGGCCGGTCGCGCTGCCTTCCTCCTGAACAATGTAGGGTCGCATGAGCTTGCCGCCATTGACGAGCGAGGCGATGGCGGTGATCACCTGGAGGGGCGAGGCCGCGATGCCCTGGCCGAAGCTGTTCGTTGCCAGGTCGACGGGCGACCATGCGGAATCGGCATTCGTCCGCACGAGTCCTTCGGGATCGCCGCCGAGGCCGACGCCCGTGGGCTGTCCGATGCCGAAGGCCTTCATATAGGCGTAGAACTTGTCCTCGCCGAGTTTCTGGCCGAGCCAGACGGCGCCCGTGTTGAGGCTGCGCTGGAGGAGCCGCGTGACACTGGTCGTGCCGTTCGTGCTGTAGTCCCAGTTGCGGATCACCGACGTGCCGACCTGGACGTAGCCGGCGTCTTCGTACGTGCTGTCTGGCGTCACCAGACCCTCGTTCACAGCGGCGGCGGCTGTTAGCGTCTTGAATACGGAGCCCGGTTCGTAGACATCGGTGACGGCGCGGTTGCGGAAGAGGCTCTGATCCGGGTCATCGACCTCCAGATCCGAGAGCTTGAAGCCGGGACGGCTGGCCATCGCGAGGATTGCGCCGGTGCGCGGATCCATGACGATGATGGAGCCACCGAGCGCGCCGGTCGTGGCGATCCGCGTCTCGAGTTCGCCTTCGACGAGGCGCTGAATGTACCGGTCGATGGTGAGACGGATGTCACCGCCCGGTTCCGGCTGCTGCCCGACGCGCTCACTGCCGATAGCGATGCGGTTGCCGATGCTGTCGCGCTCGAAGTAGATCGTGCCGGGCTTGCCGCCGAGTTCGGCATCGAAGTCGGATTCGATGCCGGTGAGGCCGGCGTGGTCGCGGCCGATGAAGCCGATCAGGGTCGATGCCAGGTCGCCTTCCGGATGATACCGCTGCTCGGTGCGGACAATGCGCAGACCAGGCGCATCGGCATCGCGCAGGCCGACACCCTTCTCGTAGTCGAGGCCGACGTGGGCGAGATAGAGACCGTGCTCTTGCTTGCGGACGGCGTTCACAAGATCTTCGGGCTTGACGGCCGTGGCCTTGGTGCTGATGACGGGCGCGATGAAGGCAGCCGCCTTTTGCGCGACCCCTAAATCGCTCCAATCCTCGGCGTTGATGAAGACGTCGAAGGCAGCGACCGTCGTTGCGAGGGGATAGCCGTTGCGGTCGAGGATGGCGCCGCGCGGGGCGCGGATCTCCTGCTGCCCGAAGTGCTCGTCGCGCGCCTGTGCACGATAGTAATCCGCATCGACGATCTGCACCTGCGCGGTGCGGCCGGCCAGGCCGATGCCACAGAGCAGGAAGATCCCGCCGAGGATCGTGAGGCGCATGCCCATGTGGCCGCGTTGCCCGTACATCGTTACCCTGCCCCCTGCCCTTACCCGGCGCTGCCTTAGAAGGGCAGCAGGTCGCGTGCCTGTTGGAGCAGCGACCGATCGTTTTCCTTCGGCGGCGCCGCCGCGGGCGCTTCAGCCGGGAGATACCGCGTCGGCAGCGTCTCGTGTGCCGGCACCGGCTGGTTCACATCGATGTACAGGCGCCGCGTCGCCGGTACGAGGTTTAGCCTCGTGCGCGCTTCCCACTCGATGCGCCCGAGCGAGGAGTAGTACGCGACATCGGCTTCGAGCTGATAGTTTTCGGCGAGCTTCTCGGAGCGCTCAGCCTTCAGGCGCTCCATTTCGTAGCCGGTGCTCGTCAGGCGACTGAACTGGTTCACCTGGAGGAGCGCCACACCGACGATGACGCCCGCGACGATCAGCAGCCAGCGGTTGGAACGCGGGACGCGAAGCAGTCGCGGAGCAGGGAGAGCGGGCCGCTGGATCGAGGCCATCGTTCTCCTCTAAGCCGCGTAGACGGCGATGCACTCCGCGGCGCGGAGCTTTGCGCTCCGCGCGCGGGGATTCGCGGCGACCTCGGTAAGACTGGGCTTCACGGCGCCGCGCGTGACGGGCCGCAGCGTGGCCGTGTGGCCGCAGCGGCACTCCGGCAAACCGGGAGGGCAGACGCAGTCGCGGGATTCGCGCCGGATGTAGTCCTTGACGATCCGGTCTTCCAGCGAGTGATAACTGAGCACGGCGAGCCGTGCTCCAAAGCCGAGCAGGCCGTAGGCCTGAGGAAGTGCGGTGGACAGGCTGTCCATCTCCGTGTTCACCGCGATGCGAAGGGCCTGAAACGTCCTGGTGGCGGGGTGGGATTTCAGATTGGCCCTTCTACCCACGGCCTGCTCGACGGCTTTGGCGAGTTGTGCGCTCGTCCGAATCGGGCGAGCGTCGACGATAGTGCGAGCGATCCTTCGGCTCGCGCGGTCCTCTCCATAGCGATAGATGATGTCGGCGATCTCAGATTCGCCGTACGTGTTGACGATTTCTTCGGCGGTCGGTCCCTCGGTGCCGAAGCGCATGTCGAGCGGCGTGTCGCTGCGGAAGCTGAATCCGCGATTCGACGCCAGCTGGTCGGAGGAGAGGCCGAGGTCCATGAAGACGCCGTTCACCGGCGCGAACTCGAGCTGGCGCGCAACGTCGCCGACGCGGCGGAAGTTCTCATTGACGAGCGTAAATGCATCGCCGAACCGCGCGAGGCGCTCGCGGGCGCGCTCGATGGCAGCGCGGTCGGCGTCGAGCGCGAGGAGGGTGCCGCCGGGCTGCGCAGCTTCGAGGATGGCCTCACTGTGGCCGCCACCGCCGAGTGTGCAATCGACATAACGACCACCAGGCTGCACGTTCAGCGCGGCCAGCACTTCGGGCACCATAACGGGGACGTGCGCCGTAGCCGTCATCAGCGGTCCCACTCTTCGATCGATTCTAGCGTCGCCTCGAGCGTCTCCTCGATGCGCGCCATCTCCTGCTCGTAGCGGTCCTGCGACCACATCTCCAGATACTCCCCGGCGCCGACCATGAGGACCTTGGTGTCGAGTCCGGCGTGTGCCCGGAGCGGTCCGGGGATCAGCAGGCGATTCTGGCTGTCGGGCGCGACGTGGTGCGCTGTCGAGAAGAGCACGCGGCGTAGATCGCGCCCGCGACGCCTCATCGACGACTGTTGTAGATAGCGTGCGGAGTAGGTGTTCCATGCATCCTGCGTGTAGATCCGTACGCACGGGTCCGGGGAGCCCTGGCTGAGCACGACCCCGTCCCGGAACGCATCGCGATAGCGAGGAGGGATGGGAACCCTTCCCCTCTCGTCCATCGCATAGTCGAAGGTTCCAAGGAATAACACGGGTTCGTTCGGCGTCCTGTCGGGTGCTCAATCGGGTCCATCCGTAGCCAGATTTCCCACGAACTCCCATAGCCTACCATCGAAAGCGTCGATGTCAAGCGCCTATGCAATTATTTGATCCCTATTTTCCCACGATGACCCCGAACACTCCCGCCGCTACCTCG
>JANPBN010000533.1:0-2254 GCA_031430415.1 Dehalococcoidia bacterium | reverse complement strand
CGCCACTCCTGGAGCGCCGCGCGCTCGGACAGGATGACTCGGTTGCGGCGGCGGTTGATCTCGATGACCTTCAGCCGTAGCTGCTTGCCGACGGCCGATGCCAGGCCGCCTTCGCCGTCCTGGTCGGGGCGGACGCCGACGACCTGCGACAGTGGCACGAACGCATGCACACCCTCGACGTTGACGAGGAGGCCGCCCTTGTTGAAGCCGGTGACTTCGCCTTCGAAGGCCTCGCCCTCTTCAAAGCGCGTCTGCAATACGCGCCAGCCGCGTTCGCCGCGTGCGCGGTCGACCGACAGAGTTACCTGTCCCTGGTCGGCCTCGGGCTGCATGACATAGACAAGGATCTTGTCGCCGATCGCAATCTTGCTGATCGGATCCGCGCCCATCGAATGCATCTCGTGCGGCGGGATCAGGCCCTCAGACTTGGCGCCGAGGTCGACGAGCACGCCATCCCGCTGGATGCCCATGACCGTCCCCTCGATGACCTCGCCCCGGCGCAGTGTCTTGAAGTCACTGCCCGATTCGAGCCAGCTCTGCATCGTGATCTCGGAGTCATCGTCGGCCTCTACGGCCTCCGGGTTTGCGACCCCACTACTGCTAATTTCCGTCAACGCTGTGCGTCCTCCTGCGACAAATTAAGCCGTGTCACTCGCGGTTCGCCCGGGCCTGTTAGCCCGGTTGTCCTCGAGCGATCCGGCTTTGCCGAAGTGTATCACAGTCACGTCAGCGCGATAAGGGCGCAAACCCTCATTCCAAGCCTGATCACGCCACACAGCGTCCCATCCGTCGTGCTTGCGGCTGGCGCGTTCGCCGATGGGCGTCAGCGTTCGGGACGCCGCGGCGTGGAGGTGCGTCTGTTGGAGTGCTCCGGTATACTCCGCACTGTCCCCCGACCGGGATGTAGGGCGTCTGCCCGAATGGACGGGAGGGAGCGCGGCACCGGGCCGCGTTTCTCGGCCCTGCGACTCGATCGAGAGAGGAGGAAGCGCCGATGAGCTCCGTGGTGAAAAAGCGCAAGAAGAAGATGCGCAAGCACAAGCACCGCAAGATGCTGAAGAAGACGCGCTGGCAACGCAAGCACAAGGGCTAGCGTCGCATCCACGATGCACTCTCGAGGCCCCGGCAATCGCCGGGGCCTCGCCGCGTTCTATTGAGCGCGGCTGGCCGACCGCTGACCTGGTGGCCACTCGCTCTGTGCCGGGCGCCCCAATCACCAGTCACAAATCACCATGCGACCAGACGATCACCACTACACTAGAACCATGTTTGCCCTGCAACTCACGCACGATGAGCCGCGCCTGGTGTATCTCGCACTGGTGCATCATCTCGGGCGACCCGGATCGGAGCTGGACCCGGTGACGCGGCAACCGGCCGAGCGGGGACTCCGCGATGTGAAGGTGGCGCTCGGCAACGACCTCGCCAGCGAGTCAGCGATCATCGAACTCGACGAGGCGCAGTATCGGCGGCTACTGAGCGCGATCTTCGGGTCGGCGAACGAACTGCGCGTCCATCACATGCGGAGCGGCGCGCCCAGCACGGTCGATCGCTTCACGGAGACCGCGCTCACGCTCTTCCCGCAACTCCGCGACGATCCCGAATACGCCCTGGATCTCGCCGAAGCGATGGTGATGCTGCACCGGCGCATGGAGCGCGCGGTCGCGCGCGCCGCCGCGGCCGATGCCCCTGCCGTGCCTCCGGAAGACGCTCCGAAGCGGCGTTGGCCCTTCGGGAAGCGCGCTTGACAGAACGATGGTGCGGCGGTTGATCGTCTTGACAATCATGCTAATATGACTCAACTGATAGAGCGTCTTAGCATTGAGGCGGCCGGATGGTCACCAGCCCCTTTGAGAACTACCTCGACCTGGTCGAGGCCGCGCGCATGCTGGGGATCCACCCGCAGAGTTTGCGCCGCCTGATCAAACAGAAGAAGGTGCCGGCGGTACTCTTCGCTGGAAAGTACCTGATCGAGCGCGACAAGCTCGAGATGTTCAAGTCGAACTACGACCCGCGTCCCGGCCGAAAGCCGATCCGCCGCCTTCTCTAAGTCACAGTGCATGGCTATTCAGTTGTGGCGCCCACCGCGCCTGAGTCGGGCTATCCGGCGTCGGCACTCGATTCGAGGTACTGCATGCTCCTGCGGTACCAGTCCTCGCCGATCCGCCCGTTCATCTTCAGGTGCGTGAGAAGCACCTCAAGTGTCAGCACCGAGACGAGGCGGATGCCTTCCTTCTCGAGCTTCGGGCCACCGCCG
>JANPBN010000532.1:0-5451 GCA_031430415.1 Dehalococcoidia bacterium | reverse complement strand
AGCCGCAGCGCCTCACGCGCGAGGTCTTCCTTCACGCCAGCGATCTCGAAGAGCATGCGGCCCGGTTTGACGACGGCCACCCAGTGGTCGACGGCGCCCTTACCGCTACCCATCCGCGTCTCGGCCGGCTTCGACGTCACCGGCTTGTCCGGAAAGATGCGAATCCAGACCTTCCCACCGCGCTTGAGTTCGTGCGTGATGGCGCGCCGGGCGGCTTCGATCTGCCGGCTGTCGACCCATGCGTGGCCGACCGCCTGCAGTCCAAATTCGCCGAAGCTAACCTGGTTGCCCGTATTCGCAGGGCCCCGGCGGTGGCCGCGGTGCTGCTTACGGAACTTAGTGCGCTTGGGTTGCAGCATGACGTTCTACTCGCTCGTCCCGGTCTCTTCGCTTGCCGTTACGGTCGCAGCCTCAAGCGGCGGCAGACCCGACCGGTCGTTCTCTGCCCGCGGCCGCTTCGGCGCCGGCAAAATCTCGCCCTTGTAAATCCACACCTTCACGCCGATGCGGCCGAAGGTCGTGTGCGCTTCTGCCGTGCCGAAGTCGATGTCCGCACGCAGCGTGTGCAGCGGAATTCGCCCCGACTTCTCCGATTCTCGCCGCGACATCTCCGAGCCACCGAGGCGGCCGGCGACCATCACCTTGATGCCCTTTGCGCCACGCTGCATCGTCCTCTGGACGGCCTGCTTGGTCGCGCGGCGGAAGGCCACGCGGCGCTGGAGCTGCTCAGCGATGCTGCGAGCGACGAGGTACGCATCGAGTTCGGGTGTCCGAATCTCGTTGATGTTGACGCGTACCTTGCGGCCGGTTGTCTTCTCGAGCTCGTTCCGCAGCAGGTCGACGTTCGCGCCACTGCGGCCGATGACAATACCCGGCTTCGCCGTGTGGATCGTGACGGTCATCTGGTTCGCGTTCCGGTCGATCTCAACCTTCGACACGCCAGCATCGGGCCCGCCCGAGTTCATGATCCGTTTGCGGATGGCGATGTCTTCGTGCAGCTGCACCTTGTAGTTCTTGTCGGCGTACCACTTGCTCTGCCAGTCGTAAATGACGCCGACACGGAACCCTGTGGGATGTACTTTATGACCCAACCTAGACCCCCTCGACGATCACGGTAACGTGACTGGTGCGGCGCAGGATCGGCGCGACACGACCGCGCGCCTTCGCCTTGAACCGCTTGAGCGTGCGCGACTCGCCCGCGAACGCGCGCTTGATGCGCAGGTCAGCCAGATCGAGCGCGTAGTTGTTCTCCGCGTTCGCTGCAGCGGACTTCACGACCTTCTCGACGAGCCGCGCATGCGGCGTCGGGAGAAAGCGCAACATCACCATCGCCTCATCGATGCGCTTACCCGGCAGCTGGTCGAGGACCAGCCGGACTTTGCGCGCTGAGACGGGCAGGTACTTGGCCGTCGCACTGACTTCCATGACGTCTTCCTACTTCTTGCCGCCGCCGCCGCCCGGACCACCGCGCTGCGTCGACTTCTCGGACTTGCTTGCGTGCCCGCGGAAGTGCCGCGTCAGCGCAAACTCGCCCAGCTTGTGACCGACCATGTTCTCCGACACGAAGATCGGCACATGGCGCCGGCCGTCGTGTACACCGATCGTCAGTCCGACCATGTCGGGGAGAATCGTCGAGGCTCGCGACCAGGTGCGGATCACGGTCCGCGCGTTGGTGCGCTTCACCTCTTCGACCTTCTTCAGGAGTTTGGGCTCGATGAACGGGCCCTTCTTGATTGAACGTGACATGGCTTACGACTTCCTCCGCCGGACGATGTACTTGTCCGACTGCTTCACGCCACGCGTGCGCTTGCCGAGCGTCGGCTTGCCCCATGGCGACTTCGGGCTGGGCATGCCAATCGGCGCCTTGCCTTCGCCACCGCCATGCGGGTGGTCGTTCGGGTTCATGACGACGCCTCGCACCTGCGGGCGGCGGCCACGGTGCCGCGTCCGCCCGGCCTTGCCGAGCTTGATCAGGCTGTTCTCGACGTTGCCGACCTGGCCGATGGTGGCCTGGCAGCGTGTCAGCACGCGGCGCATCTCGCCCGAGGGCAGACGGAGCAGCGCGTAATCGCCTTCTTTCGCCATCAGCTGGGCCGATCCGCCGGCGCTGCGCGCCATCTGGGCACCACGGCCGGGCGTCAGTTCGATGCAATGGATCACCGTGCCGTTCGGGATGTGCTGAAGCGGCAGCGTATTGCCTACCTTCACTTCCGATTCGGGGCCCGACTGCACTTTGTCGCCGACCTTCAAACCGACCGGGGCCAGGATGTATCGCTTCTCGCCGTCGGCGTAGTTGATGAGCGCCAGACGCGCCGTGCGACCGGGGTCGTACTCGATCGCCGCAACCTTGCCGGGCACGCCGATCTTGTCGCGCTTGAAGTCGACGATGCGAATGTGGCGCTTCGAGCCGCCGCCACGGTGGCGCACCGTGATGCGGCCAGACGCGTTGCGTCCGGCGCTGTTCTTCTTCGCGATCAGCAGCGACTTCTCGGGCTTCTTCTTCGTGATCTCATCGAAGGTGAAGCCGGACATGCCACGGCGGCCGGGAGACGTTGGCTTAAACTGCTTGACTGCCATCTCTATACGCCTTCGAACAGCTCGATCTTCTCGCCGGGGGCGAGCGTGACCATGGCTTTCTTCCAATCGGGCATCTTCGTTTCGCGCCGTCCGTAGCGCTTCATCTTGCCCTTCATCGTCATCGTGTTCACCGCCTCGACGCGTACGCTGAACGCGACCTCGACAGCTTCCTTGATCTGCATCTTGTTCGCGCGGATGTCCACCTCAAAGGCGTACTTGCTCCGCTGCGCCATGATTTGCGCCTTCTCGGTGATGAGGGGGCGGCGAATGATTCCGTAGGCCTGCAGTTGCTTCGGCATAGGTTTACGCCCCCGCCTTCGGCGCAAGCCGCTTCGTGGCGCGCTCGCCACCCCACAGCGCTTCGGCGCCGCGCACGGCGTCGACCGTCATCAACAGTCCCTGCGATGCCAGGAGATCCTGCACATTGATGTAGGACGCCGGCAGCAGGCTTACCCGCTCGAGGTTGCGCGCGCTGGCCTTCACGTTCGCGTCCGTGACGCCGGTCACCACGAGCACCGTGCGCTCGAAGCCAAGCGCCTTGATCACACTTGCCATCGCCTTCGTGCTGGGCTCAGCGATGCCGAACTCATTGATGACGCGGAGCGAGCCATCGGCCGCCTTCGCCGACAGCACCGACCGGATCGCGAGCCGCCGCATACGCTTCGGGATCGCCTTGTCGTAGCTCCGCGGCCGCGGACCGAAGACGATACCGCCGTGCCGGTGGTGCGGCGCCCGCTTGCTCCCCTGACGAGAAGAGCCTGTGCCCTTCTGGCGGCGAATCTTGGCGGTGGACCCGGCCACTTCACCACGCGTCTTTGTCGAGGCGGTGCCGACGCGCTTGTTCGCGCGCGATGCGAGGAACGCCTGGTGCACAACAGGCCCGTTCGGCTCGATGCCGAACACCGCGTCGTCTACCTCGATCGTTTCGAGTTCCTTGCCGGAGATGTCGTGTACGGTCAGTTTCATCGTCTTACTTCTTGCTGTGCTTCTTGGCGTGGCGGATTCGCACCGTGCCATTCGTCGAGCCCGGAACCGCGCCGGCGACCAGCAGCAGACCCTTGCCCTCGTCCTTGGCGATCACCGTCAGGTTCTTCACGGTCACACGGACGGAGCCCATGTGGCCCGCCATCTTCTGCCCTTTGTAGACATGACCCGGCGTGGTACCAGAACCAATGGAACCGGGCGCGCGGTGCCGGTCCGACTGTCCGTGCGTCTTGGGACCTCCGTGGAAGCCCCAGCGCTTTACGCCGCCAGCAAATCCGCGGCCGATCGACGTGCCGGTCACGTCGACGAGATCACCTTCGTTGAACAAATCCATGTTCACGGTATCGCCAACGGCATAATCGCCATCGCCGCGGAGCTTGAACTCCGTGAGCGTGCGAAAGTCGCCAAGCTTCTTGAGATGGCCGCGCATGGGCTTGTTGCTCTTCTTGCGCGTGCCGTAGCCGATCTGCACCGCGCTGTAGCCGTCCTTCTCGGGCGACTTCACCTGCGTCACGGTCACGGGACCGGTCTCAATGACCGTCACGGCGTGAACCGTGCCGTTCTTGTCAAAGATCTGGGTCATTCCCAGTTTGCGCCCGAGCAGTCCTTCGAGTGGCATCGCTCGTCCTCTACAGCTTGATTTCGATGTCGACGCCGGACGGCAATTGCAGCCGCATCAGCGTGTCCACCGTCTTGGACGTGGGCTCCAGGATGTCGATGAGCCGCTTGTGCGTGCGGATCTCGAACTGTTCCTGCGAGTCCTTGTCGATGAATGGTGACCGGATTACACAGAACTTCTTGATTTCGGTAGGCAGCGGGATCGGGCCCGCAACGGCCGCACCCGTGCGTTCCGCGGCCTCCACGATCTGCTCGGCCGACTGGTCGAGGATGCGGTGGTCGTACGCCTTGAGCCTGATCCGGATCTTCTGCCTTGCCATATCCTGCCTCTTCCCCGCGTTAGCGGGACGGCGTCGCTAGACGCCCGCGCGTACCACGCGCTTCGAACGCGTGCCCATGATCTTCTCCGCCTCATTACGAGGCACTTCCTCAAAGTGGTCGAACTCCATGCTGTAACTCGCGCGGCCCTGCGTCATCGATCGCAGGTCGGTCGCGTAGCCGAATGTATTGGCGAGCGGCACCATCGCGCGGACCACCTTGAGGTTGCCGCGCTCGCTCGATTCCTGGACGTTCCCGCGGCGCTTGCTGACGTCGCCGAGCACATCGCCGTAGAAGTCTTCGGGCGTACTGATCTCGAGCTTCATCACTGGCTCAAGAATCACGGGCGACGCCTTGTCGCACGCCGCCTGAAACGCCATCGAACCAGCCGTCTTGAACGCCATTTCGCTCGAGTCGACGGGGTGATAGTCGCCACCAGTGAGTGTGACGCGGACATCGATCATTGGGTAGCCCGCGAGGATACCGCTCTCCAGGGCGCCGCGCACACCTTGCTCGATCGGCTTGATGAACTCGCGGGGCACTTCACCGCCGACGACCTTGTCGACGAACTCGAAGCCCGCGCCGCGCTCCATAGGCTCCACTTCGACGCACGCGACACCGTACTGGCCCTTGCCGCCGGTCTGGCGGACGAAGCGGCCCTCGGCCGTCGCGTGCTGGCGAATCGTCTCTTTGTATGCCACTTCCGGCTTGCCAACGTTCGCCTCGACGCGGAACTCGCGCTTCATGCGGTCGACGAGCACATCGAGGTGCAACTCGCCCATGCCGGAGATGATCGTCTGGCCAGTGTCCTGGTCGAAGCGCATCCGGAAGCTCGGGTCTTCCTCCGAGAGTTTCTGCAGCGCCTCGCCCATGCGGTCCTGGTCATCCTTCGTCTTCGGCTCGACGGCGATGTGGATGACGGGGTCCGGGAACGTGATCGACTCGAGGATGACG
>JANPBN010000531.1:0-2300 GCA_031430415.1 Dehalococcoidia bacterium | reverse complement strand
GCGCCGTTGGCGGGAGTCGTGATCGGACTTGCGGCCAGCGGACTCTACAGTGGCGCCGTCAGCCCTGCCCTCGGCAGCTGGAGGTCCGGGCGATGAGGCTCCTCGGATGGTGCCACAATGGCTACCACGACCTGCCTCCGAACGAGGTCATCCGGCGGGCGCGTCTGGCGGTCGTAGACGCGGTCATCGTCAAGTATGGCGACCCAGTATTCGAACGCGCGCTGACCGCTGCGGGTATGGCGTGGGGTGTCGAGCGCTTCGCGTATGCGGCCGACGCGGCCGGCGAGGGGCGGATGCTCGCTGATGCGGTCGACGCGGGTGCCGCGTTTGCGGTGGCGAACTGTGAGCCGAACGACGGAGGTGGATGGGACGATCCCGGTGCCGCGACCGCGATCCGTCTGCTGATCGACACGTTCCGGCGGCGACATTCACAGGTGGCGTTGTACATCTGCGCAGACCTGCGACGCGGACGCAGCCTCGACGTGCCGTTTGTGCGGGAGGCGGCACGCGGCGGCCTCGACGGCTGGATGCCGATGGTGTATCCGAAGGCGTTCGGGCAACCTGTTGCGGCCGCATTCGATGCAGCGTTTCCTGGAGCGGCGTATCTCGGGTTGCCGTGCGCTCCGGTGCTGCAGGCGTACGATGGCGTCGGCCCCGGCCTGGTGCGGGAGCAGATCGACGAAGCGAGGGCACGCGGTGCCGCGTCGTGCTCGCTGTATCTTCTCGAGACGGCGACGGACGATGAGCTGCGGGCTGCATCTCAAGCGATTGGCGCGCCGGCGGTCGACTCGGGCGTGCTCCGCGATACTGCATTGGCGTACCTGCGGGGGGCGAACGCCATCCTCGATCACGGGACTCCGGCAGAGCTCGCCGCCTGGGGCCGGTTGTTCAGCGGCGGCGCTGCATGACGCGCGAGGGGCACGAGAAAAGCCTCCCGGCGAAGGGAGGCTTGTGGTCTGCTGTGAGTGGTGCCGAGGGACAGGATCGAACTGTCGACACCACGATTTTCAGTCGTGTGCTCTACCAACTGAGCTACCTCGGCACGCGCCGCAGTGTATCGGCGGCCCAGAAGGCGGGCAAGAGAACGGACACCGGCGAGGACTGCCGCTAGCGTCGGCCATTGCTATACTTCGGCCCGATATCAGATTCGCGGAGAGACCATGTCCGTCCTCATCGTCGCATCATCGGAGCCGCGTGTCGGACGAAGCCTCATCGCTGCGGCCGTCGCGTATCGTCTCGGTCGCGCTGGTGTTGCCGTGACGCTTGCGCGCCTCGATGGCGACGACAGCGCTGCGGCCGATGCGGCGGCGTTCGCGGCTCTCGACGGCATCGTTTCGCACGGGACGCCGGTTCCCGAGGCGGATGTTGCGGCGCTTACGGGCAACGTCGTGCTCGAAGCGCCGGCTGGCGCCATCTCCGCGATCGCCAAGACTCCTGGCTCGCGGGTGCTCGTGGTCGCGCTCGCAAACTCCGCCCCTGTCGTTGGCGACAACGCTCAGACGATCATCACGCGCGTAACGGCGAGCGAGGCGGCGGTCGTCGCCGGGCGAACGGGTGTTACGGCGGTGCTCGCCGAAGACCGCACGCTGGCAGCGCCGTCGGTGCGCGACATTGGGGGGGCGCTCCGAGGCGAGTGGCTCGCGGAGGCGGAGACCGCCGGGTCGATTGACCGGGTGATGATTGGCACCGTGGCGTCGGATGCGGCGTCTCCGTACTTTGGGGCGCGGATCCGCAAGTGCGTTGTCACGCGCTTCGACAAGACGGATATCCAGCTCGCGGCTCTGCAGACCGACACGGAACTGCTTGTGCTGACCGGCGGTGGCCAGCCGAGCCCGTATCTCATCGACCGCGTCGTTGGTTACCGCGACGACATCTCGGTGCTGCTTGCCGAAGAGAGTACTGTCGAGGCGATGAAGGTGATCGAGTCGCTCTATGCGACGAGTCGCTTCGAGGGCCAGGGCAACCTCGATCGCGCCGTCAAGATGCTCGACGCCGCGGGATTCGAGATCGACCTCTAGGCGCTTAGCTCTTCGCCGCCATCCACGCCAATCACGTTCCCGGTCATCCAGTACAGGCGCTCGTCAGCGAGAACCGCAATGGCTGTCGCGACGTCTTCGGTCGTCGTCGAGCGGCCGCTGGGGTTGCGCTCCATCGCGCGCTGGTGCAGTTCGGGACCGCCGGGGATGCGGCGCAACGCGGCCGTGTCGGTGACGCCGGCGCGGATCGCGTTGGCCGTGATGCCGAGCGGCGCCAGTTCAAACGCCAGCTGGCGGATGTGTGATTCAAGCGCGGCCTTCGCG
>JANPBN010000530.1:0-2492 GCA_031430415.1 Dehalococcoidia bacterium | reverse complement strand
CCGGCGAGCACGCTCGCTTCATCGCTCAGGATGTCGCCAAACATGTTGCTGGTGAGCAGCACGTCAAACTGGCGCGGATTGCTGATGATCTGCATCGATGCGTTGTCGACGTGCATATAGTCGTGCGTGACATCCGGATACTGCGGCGCGATCGTCGCCAGCACATCGCGCCAGAGTACCGACGAGTCGAGAATGTTCGACTTGGCGACGAGCGTGACATGCCCCCGCCGCCCCTGTGCGATGCGGAAGGCGCCGTGCGTGATGCGCGCGATCTCGCCCTCGGTGTAGGCCTCGGTATCCCAGACCTGCCGCTCGCCGTTGACCTGCCGCTCGCCTCGCTCGCCAAAGTAGATGCCACTCGTCAGCTCGCGGACGATGAGCATGTCAGCGCCCTCGACGATCTCGGGCCGCAACGGCGATAGCGAGATCACCTCCGGGTAGACGATGACCGGGCGCAGGTTCATAAAGAGATCGAAAGCCCGCCGCAGCCCGAGAATGGCCGTCGTCTCGACGCCCGCCCACTTCGGATGGTGCATCTCGCTTGTCGGGCCGCCGAACGGGCCCTTGAGGACGGCGTCGGCGGCGCGGCACTGGTCGAGCGTCACCTGCGGCAGATGCTCCCCGAAGCGATCCCACGCCTCACCGCCGGCATATGCCTCCGTCAGCGTGAACTCGTGCCCGAAGCGGCCGCCGACCGCCTGCAGAACGCGCAGCGCCTCATCCGTGATTTCCGGGCCGATGCCGTCGCCTCGCAGGACGGCGATCTTGTAATGCACGCTGGGGTTCCTTTCGCTCGAAGCGAGATCGTAGCGTGGGCGCGCGATGGGCGAAAGCTTGCCTGCCGGTGGAGCGCAGGCACTCTTGCCTGTCGGTGGTAGCGCAGGCACTCTTGCCTGTCCGATGCATCTGCATCGCTCGCCAAGCAGTACCATGCCCGGACACGCGCGCCACAGTCCGAAAGGCCGTCGCCATGTCCGTCACCGTGTCCACGCTCAATATCTTCAACCGCATGGGCGAGTGGGGCCGGAGGGCGCCGCTGCTGATCGATCAGATCGAAGCGCTCACGCCCGATGTCATCGGCATGCAAGAGATCGACATGGTGCTCGACCAGGGCATGTGGATCAGCAAGCAGGTCAACGCGCGCCTGCCGCTGCAGCCGCACTATCGCATCAAGCACGCGGTGAACCCCGGCCAGCGTGCGAGCTTCCATGGCATCGCGACGCTATCGCGGCTGCCGTTCCTGGAGCACGAGATCGTCGACCTGATGGCGCACGAGCGTGTCGCGCAGCGCATGGTGTTCGAGTGCGACGGGAAGCCGTTCGTGTTCGTCAACACCCACCTGCATCACCCGCCAGAGGCGCAGCAAGAACGCGTCGAGGAGATCAAGCTGATGCTGGCGTGGCTCGATCGCGACGCGCGCGGTCTGCCGACGGTGATCGTCGGCGACTTCAACGCCTACGCAGCCCCGCCCGAGCCCGCTGTCGAGCTGATGAAGTCGCGGTACCGCTCGGCGTACGAGACAGCGCACGGCAAGGAGCCGGACTGGACGTGGACCACGCCGGTGAACACCTACGACGACTCGCCCCACGGCACCCTCGACTACATCTTCGTCTCACCTGAATGGAAGGTCGAAGCCGCAGACCTCGCCTTCAACACGCCAGATCCGCACGACGCAAACATCTATCCGTCAGACCACATCGGGCTTTGGGCACGGCTGGCGTTGGGGTGACGCGGAGCGGGATCTTCGCGTTGCTGCGAGACAACGCCCGTCAACACCTACGACGACTCTCCGCACGGCACCCCTCTCCCGCCATTCGGCGGGATCTCCGCTTCGCTGCGAGACTACATCTTCGTCTCACCGGAATGGAAGATCGAAGCAGTAGAGCTGGCCTTCAACACGCCCGATCCGCACGACGCAAACATCTATCCGTCGGATCACATCGGACTGTGGGCGCGGCTGTCGCTTTAGCGCCCCTTCCCTTCAGGGAAGGGGCCGGGGGTTAGGTCACGCCCCCAGCGCTGACCTCACCCGACTCCCGATATCCGACTTCCCACCGTCCTCAATTGACACATCCCGCGGGGTACGATGCAATGCACCGCGCCGCACAGGAGGACGCTACGTGGAGATCAACCCGGCACATCTCGGCACACTTGAACTCGATGGCATCTGGGTGCCGTACGTCGACATGTTCGACGCCGAGTTCGTTCACCGTCGCGTTACCATCGGCCCCGACGAGTACGGATTCGAGAGCAGCATGATCATTCGCGGTCACGGCGCCGTCCTGCCGGGTCGCATCCGCACCCTGCGCGGCGAGGGGAAGAAGCCGATGGTCATCGAGCGTGACGGCCGCTACTACCTCTACGTGTCGCCGCCTCCGGCCGCCTGAGATGCCGCCCAAGAAGAAGATCAACGAATCCCACGTCAAGCTCTACCAATCGGATTGCGCGGTCTGCGGTCGCCACTACGAGGGCAACTTCCCGATGTATGTGCG
>JANPBN010000529.1:0-1920 GCA_031430415.1 Dehalococcoidia bacterium | reverse complement strand
CCGGGCCCCTGCCGGTCCGGCGATGACGGCCATCTTCTTCGTCGAGACGGGTGATCACGATCCCGCGCACCGGAAATCGAACGGCGCAGGAGCGGGAGTTCGGTGCCAGGTACGCGGCCGCGGCGCTGGCGTTGACCGCAGCGGCGGCGGGGATTCAACGGCTCGCACGTGCACCGCTATCTCCTACCAAGTTGCTTCAGATTGAAGGGGTGGGTGTGCATAACGTACGCTGGGTGGGCAGCTGTGCGCGTCCGGCAGCGGGTTGGACTTGACTCGGCTGCCGGTGTCGATCGATAATGTTGACTAACTCGATTGACTTTCCGTCATTCGCCCGCGGACCAGCCCTGGAGGCACCCCATGGTCACCCAGAAAGAGCAGCGCTCCGAGTTCGCCACCGACCAGTCGAACGACTTCGTCGTCAAGACGGAGATCGATAACTTCGAACGCGAGGCGCTCGCCTGGCGCGCGGGGACGGGGCTGGGCGACGACTTCCGCCCGTTCCGCTTGCAGCACGGCACGTACGGCCAGCGCCAGGCTGATCGGCAGATGATGCGCATCAAGGTGCCCCACGGCACGATGACACCGGAGCAGCTGCACGCCGTCGCGGACTGCGCGGAGATGTATACCGCGCGCAAGCTCGGTCACGTGACGACGAGGCAGGCGATTCAGCTGCACTTCGTCATGCTGGAGGACACGCCGAAGGTGATGCGCCGCCTCGCCGAGGTCGGCATCACGACGCGCGAGGCCTGCGGCCACACCGTGCGGAACATCACGGCCGACCCGCTCACGGGCATCGCCGACGACTGCGTGTTCGATGTGACGCCATACGCCGAAGCGGCGATGCGCTACTTCCTGCGCAACCCGGTGAACCAGAAGCTGCCGCGCAAGTTCAAGATCACCTACTCCGCCAGCCCCGAAGACCGCGGCCTCATCCCCATGCACGACATCGGGCTGATGGCGATCGAACGCGACGGGAAGCAGGGCTTCCGCGTCAGTGTCGGCGGTGGCCTCGGCGCCGCGCCACGTATCGCCGACGTGCTGACGGAGTACATCCCGGTCGAGGAGCAGCTGCGGACGATCGAAGCGTGCATCCGCGTCTGGGATCGGCTGGGCGAGCGGCGCAACAAGAACAAGGCGCGGATCAAGTTCCTCGTCGGCAAGATCGGTATCGACGAGTTCCGGCGGCTGTACGAGCTGGAGCTGGCGACGCTACCGCCATCGTTCGACGACCACTACCGTGCGCCGGACTTCTCATTGCTCGAAGACGCGCCGATCACCGGCTCGCACGCATCGCACAACGGCGGCGTCGCGGCTCCTCGCGCCGGCTACGACGTCTGGCGCAGGACGAACGCGATCAAGCAATCGCAGGCGCCGTGGTACACCGTCCACGTCCTGCTGCCGATCGGCGATGTCACGGCGCAGCAGATGCACCAACTGGCGGACCTGACGCGCGACTATGCGAACGGGCACATCCGGACGACGGCGACGCAGAACTTCGTGTTCCGTTGGGTACACGAAGAGGATCTGTCGGCGCTCCACGGTCAGCTCGTCGACATCGGCCTTGCGGAGGACCAGGTGCTGTCGATCTCGGACGTGATGACGTGCCCGGGCGCGGACACGTGCGCGATCGGCGTCACGTCATCGAAGGGGCTGGGGACGGAACTGCGCGAGCGCATCCTGGCGGCGGGCGACCGTTACCGCGACCCGCTGGTGAACGACATCAAGATCAAGATCAGTGGCTGCCCGAACTCGTGCGGCCAGCACCACGTCGCGGACATCGGCTTCTACGGCATGGCGATCCGGGCGGGCGAGCGCCAGATCCCCGCGTTCCAGCTGCTGCTCGGCGGGAATGCGCAGGGCGAAGGTAAGCTCGCGAAACTGACGATGAAGATCCCGGCACGCTATGCCCCCGACGCGTTC
>JANPBN010000528.1:0-4032 GCA_031430415.1 Dehalococcoidia bacterium | reverse complement strand
CATGGCGAAGCCCGAAGCGATCGCCATCATGAAGAAGCTCATCGCCGGGGCCGATGTCGTCGCCGAGAGCTTCACGCCGCATGTGATGGAGAACTGGGGGCTCGGCTATGAGTCGCTCAAGGCGCTCAACCCCGGCATCGTTATGATCTCGCTCTCGGGCTACGGGCAGTACGGCCCGATGCGCGACCTCAGCGGCTACGGCATGGGCCTCGAGCCGGCGTCTGGCCTCTCATCCATCACCGGCTACCCTGGCGGCGCGCCGATGCGCTCCGGCCTGTCGTTCACCGACCCGTACTCGGGCTTCCTCGGCGCCGGCGCGGTACTGACGGCGCTGGCCTACCGCCGTCGCACCGGCAAGGGCCAGTACATCGATCTGTCCGAGCAGGAAGCGGCGATCCCGATCGTCGGAGCGGCGATCATGGAGAAGCAACTCACCGGCCGTGTCGCGGAGCGCATGGGCAACCGAAGCGCCTCCGCGGTGCCGCAGGGCGTGTACCGGAGCGAAGGCGACGACCGTTGGGTCGCCATCTCGTGCCAGGATGATGCCGCATTCGAGCGCCTCGCAGCCGCTGCTGGCCATGCGGAGTGGCTCGACGACCCGCGTTTCAGCACCGTCCTCGCCCGCCGCGACCACCACGATGCGCTCGACGAAGCGATCACGGCATGGACGTCGCAGCGCTCGAACTATGACGCCATGCACGCGCTGCAGGCCGCCGGCGTGCGTGCGGCCGCCGTGCTCGATGGTCGTGATGCGCTGCTCGATCCGCACTTCGCCGCGCGCAAGCAGTTCGATGTCATCGATCAGCCGCTGCTCGGCAAGCGCCCCGTGCAGAAGCATCTCGCCGCGCGCTTCGGCCGCTTCGATACGGCGCCGCGCCGTCCGGCGCCGCTGCTCGGGCAGCACAACGCCGAGGTGCTCAAGGAGTTGGGCTATGGTGACACCGAGATCGCCGCGTTCTCCGAGGCCGGCGTCATCGCCGACAAGCCGAACCTGCCCGTCCCCGCGAACATCGTCGCGATGGCGCTGCGCCTCCCGTACGACCGCTACGTCGAAGCCGGCATCCTCCACCGCATAGACGCCGACTACAAGCAGCAGCTGGGCATCGCCGATCCGGCGTAGGCGCACAGCGCGATGATTTGGTTACCAAACCTCCACAACCCAACCTCGAACGTCCAGTTTGCCCGCCGCAGGCCCACCTGATAGACTCACACCCGAAGAGAGAACACGAGGATTATGGCGCTCACAGCAGAAGTCAAAGCCGAAGTTATCGCCGGACACAAGGGGCACGCGACGGACACCGGGTCCGCCGAGGTGCAGATTGCCCTGCTGACCGAGCGCATCAACGGCCTCACCGGGCACCTCAAGGAGCACAAGCACGACTACCACACCCAGCGTGGTCTGCTGAAGCTCGTCGGGCAGCGCCGGCGCCAACTCGCCTATCTCAACAAGACCGACGTGACGCGCTATCGCGCGATCCTCGCAAAACTCGGCCTCCGCAAGTAAAGGGACGGAAACCCTGCGGAGGCCGCCACATTTTTCGGCCGGCCTAGAGTGGCCCCGAAGTCAAAGAGCGTGAACGTCTCACCTCGAGCGCGGGCTGAAGGAAACGCCGCTGCGGCGGCCGCCCCCAACCACCGATCTCCCCTCGAAGTAGACACGTGAAAGCGGCGCCGTCGTGCGTCCGAACACACCGTCGACAGGCCGCGGAACGGCTTGCGACCCCACAGAGGATGGAGGATCCGAACTACATGGCAGAAATTCGTACAGTTACCCGCGAGCTAGGCGGGAAGACGCTCACCATCGAAACCGGCCGCGTCGCCGGTCTCGCAGGCGGCGCGGTCACGGTCCGCTACGGCGACACCATGCTGCTCTGCACCGCTACCATGGCGCGCAGCCCGCGCCCCGGCATGGACTTCTTCCCGCTCACCATCGACTTCGAAGAGAAGATGTATGCCGTCGGCAAGATCCCCGGCTCGTTCTTCCGCCGCGAGGGCCGTCCCTCGACCGAAGCGATCCTGAGCGCCCGGCTCACCGACCGCCCGCTGCGCCCGCTCTTCCCCAAGGGCATGCGCAACGATGTCCAGATTGTCATCTACGTCCTCTCCGCTGACCGCGAGAACGATCCGGACGTGCTTGGCACGGTCGGCGCGTCCGCCGCGCTCGGTATCAGCGAGGTGCCCTTCAACGGGCCGGTATCGTCCGTCCGCGTCGGCTACATCGATGGCAAGTACGTCGTCAATCCGACGTTCGAGCAGCTCGAAGCGAGCTCGCTCGACATCGTCGTCGCCAGCACCGACAAAGCGATCATGATGGTCGAGGCCGGCGCCCAGCAGGTGCCCGAAGAGATCATCCTCGGCGCGCTCGACTACGCGCACGAGCAGAACCAGATCCTCATCGAACTCCAGCGCGAACTCGCCGCGATGATCAACCCGGTCAAGTGGGCGTTCACCCCGGTCGGCGTCGCTGACGACGTGAAGGCGAAAGTCTTCGGCGACCTCGCCGGCAACGCCGAGGAGTTCCTCGCGCTGGCGAAGGACGAGCGCCAGGGCGGCCTCGATGCACACAAGGTGCGCCTCGTCGAGAAGTACGGCGAAGAGTTCGGTGAGCCCGCCATCGCGGGCGCGCTCGATGCCTTCGTGAAGAAGACGGTGCGCGACTCGATCCTCGACCGCGACATCCGCCCCGACGGCCGTAACTCGAAGGAGGTGCGCGCGATCTCGTGCGAGGTCGGCCTCATCCCGCGGACGCACGGTAGCGGGCTGTTCACACGCGGCCAGACGCAGGTGCTGAGCCTGACGACGCTCGGCAGCGTCGGCGATGCGCAGCGCCTCGACACGCTGTCGCCGGTCGACTCAAAGCGCTACATCCACCACTACAACTTCCCGCCGTTCTCCGTCGGCGAGACCGGCCGCATGGGCGGCGCTGGCCGCCGCGAGATCGGCCACGGCGCACTCGCAGAGCGCGCGGTGCTGCCGGTGCTCCCGAGCGTCGAAGACTTCCCCTACACCATCCGCGTCGTCTCCGAAGTGCTCTCCAGCAACGGCAGCTCGTCCATGGGCAGCGCCTGCGGTAGCACGCTCTCGCTGATGGACGCCGGCGTGCCGATCGAGTCGCCCGTCTCCGGTGTGGCGATGGGCCTCATCATGGGCGAGAACGGCAACTACAAGGTGTTGACCGATATCGCAGGTCTCGAGGACGCTATGGGCGACATGGACTTCAAGGTCGCCGGCACCGAGAAGGGCATCACCGCGCTGCAGATGGACATCAAGATCCAGGGCATCCCGGTGGATGTGCTCAAGGACGCCATCCGCCAGGCGCGCGAAGGCCGCATGTTCATCATGAGCAAGATGCTCGAAGTCATCTCCGAGCCTCGCGACGAGATGTCGCCGTTCGCGCCGCGCATGTACCGCCTGCAGATCGACCCGTCGAAGATCGGCACGGTCATCGGCCCGGGCGGCAAGGTCATTCGCTCGATCATCGAGGAGACCGGCTGTTCGGTCGACATCGAGGACGATGGCTCGGTCTTCATCGGTGGCCCGGACGAAGAGGCGGCCCGCCGTGCCATCGAGATCATCGAAGGCATGACGAAGGACGTCGAAGTCGGCAAGATCTACAACGGCCGCGTCACGCGGCTGATGAACTTCGGTGCGTTCGTCGAGATCGCACCGGGCAAGGAAGGCCTCGTACACATCTCGGAGCTCGCGGACTTCCGCGTGCCGAGCGTCGAAGAGGCCGTGAAGGTCGGCGAAGAGATCCAGGTCATGGTCGTCGAAGTCGACGGCATGGGCCGCGTCAATCTTTCTCGCCGCGCTGTCATGGAAGGCGAGACGAACGCCTCGGCCGTGGTCGCCCGGCAGGCCGCCGAGCGCGGCAACCGCAGCGGCGGTGGCGGCGATCGTGGTGGACGCAGCGGCGGCGGTGATCGCGGTGGCTTCGGCGGCCGCGGCGGCGGCGGCGGCGACCGAGGCGGACGCAGCGGCGGCTTCGACCGTGGCCCGCGCCGTGACGGCCCCGGTGGTGGCGGCGGTCCC
>JANPBN010000527.1:0-1509 GCA_031430415.1 Dehalococcoidia bacterium | reverse complement strand
ACCGCGACGCCGGCGGCCTCGGCGACGGGCGCATCGCGTTCGATTTCGGCGCCGGCCTCGCCGCTGTCGCGGGAGTCGCCGTCGCGGGTCAGGAACGGAGGGACGACGGCGGTCTCTTCTTCGAAGCAGGACAGGAGCACGAGCGACATCTGCGGTTCGTCGCGCGTCAGCAAATAGAACTCGGGCAGCGCGTCGTCAGCGCCGCGCTCGAGGATGCGGCGGACGTGATCCGGAGCGGCGACGGCATCGAGCCGGCTCGACGCGAGAAGCACGAGGTCGCCGGGCTCGAGTTTGATCCGCACGAGCCGCGGCTCGAAGCGCTCAGCGACACCCAGTGATTCGTCGAATACCGGCTGCTCGGCTTCGATGCGGCGGAAGTTGCCGGTGGCGGTGAGCACGTACGCCAGGCTGGGGCCGGCCTGCGCGAGGTAGGCGTCGGTGCCACGGAGCGCGAGACAACTTGCGCCAGCGCCGACGCGATGCTCCGGCAGGCTCTTGCGGTTCCACTCGCGCAGGTGTTCGTGCGCGGCGCGCAGCGAGCGCGTCAAGGCCCCGGTGAGAGACAGAGGGTCTTTCGCGTACAGCTGTGCGATGACGTCGACGAGCTGGGAGGTGTACTGCTCGCTCCCGAGCGCGGCTGGCTCGATGAGGACGTAGAGTTCGTCCGGCTCATCGTCGGGACGCTGGCGGATGAGGGAGCCAAGCCAGGCGCCCTCCTCCTCGACACGCCCACCATCGACGCAGAACCGCCCGACCCAGGTGCGAACCGCCATGTTCCTCCGCTGCATCCATGCCGGGCGTTGCGCTCTCACGACAAACGTCTATCCGCGGTGCGCGGTGGCAACGCGGGAGGAGTGCTGTTCGTGGGGAGATGGTGTCGATGCCCAGCGCGGGCGCCCGTGGTTTCGGCCAGTATACGCGCGCGATCGCGAAGGCGCACGGCGCAGGCACATTGAAATTCCGGCATTAGCGAGATTTTTCGCAGCAGTTCCATAACGAAATATTTATGTCGATGCAGCCACCGCATCGCGAGTTTGACCGCGGATCGACGCGCTCTTAGCATGCAGTCGATGTCATTTCGCAGCTGGCTCGTCGCTCTTCGTCCCGTATCTCTCACGGCATCTGTGATCCCCGTGCTCGTGGGTACGGCGATCGCGGCGGAGCACGAGTTTCACGCCGGACTCTTCGCACTGGCGCTGGCCGGGTCGATGGCGATCCAGGGTGGCACGAATCTCGTCAACGACTACTTCGACCACGTGAAGGGGACGGACACGGCGGAATCGCTCGGGCCGAGTGGCGTCATCCAGCGGGGGATCATGACGCCGCGACAGGTGCTTGCCGGCGGCATCGCGTGCTTCGCCGTGGGCGCTGCCATCGGCCTGACGATTGTCGCGCTGGTGGGCTGGCCGATCCTGGTCCTCGGACTGGCGAGCGTGGCAGCCGGGTACTTCTACACGGCATCGCCGTTCTCGCTGGCGTACCGCGGGCTTGGCGAGGCGGTGGTGTTCA
>JANPBN010000526.1:0-2890 GCA_031430415.1 Dehalococcoidia bacterium | reverse complement strand
GGTGCGGTAGACCTGAACGGCCTCGTGCTTCTTGTCGTAGGAATACGTCTCGGCCACCGACATGATCGCGAGAGGCGTGCCGTCGGCGTCCGTCAGCGCGATGTCGCCCTTGAAGGCGCTCGCCTCGTCCTTCGGCGCGCTGAGCGTGACGGGGATCGACCAGGGCAGACCGTCAGGGAGGTGCATCGACTCGACGACGCCCTTGTATTGCGCCTGCGTCATGAAGCCATCGAGCGGACTAAAGCCGCCGTTCGCGAGCAGCTCCAGGTCGGACAGCTCGCGCGAGTTCAGCTTGTGCTTCGGTAGCGACCGCGCCTTGTCCTCGAGCGCCCGTGCGGCGTCGCCGGTGACTTCGCGCGGATTGAGTGTGCCGCCATGCGGCGCGATCAGCTTGCTCATGTGTACTTCACCCTTCAGCCTCCTTCCCTTCGCGGAAGGAAGCGATAGCTCACTCGTAGGAACGCGACAGGACGAACCCCTTCCCTCGCTGCCCCCGCGAAGCGTGCGGGCCAGGGAAGGGGCAGGGGTTAGGTCTCCGTCCCTCTACGTCTTCGCGGCGACGGGCAGGTACCCGAGCTCCTCGAGCTTCGACAGCACCCTCGCCACGCTCTCGGCCAGCTCTTCCTTCTCCGTGTCGACGGTCACTTCCGGCGTCAGCGGGTGCTCGTATGGGTCGCTCACGCCGGTGAAATTCTTGATCTCGCCTTTGAGCGCCTTCTCGTAGAGCCCCTTTACGTCGCGCCGCGTCAGCTCCGGGATCGAGCACGACACGTACACCTCGACGAAGTTGCTGATGTTGCCCCGCACTTCATCGCGGACATCGCGGTACGGTGAGATCGCCGAGGTCAGCACGCAGACACCGTTGCGCGTCAGCACCTCGGACACCCAGCCGATCCGGCGGATGTTCGTGTCGCGGTCTTCCTTGCTGAAGCCCAGGCCCTTGCTCAAGTGCGTGCGGACGACGTCGCCGTCCAGCTTCTCGATCTTGGTGATGCCGCGCTCGCGCAGCATCGGCTCAATGGCATCTGCGATGGTCGTCTTGCCGGCGCCCGAGAGCCCCGTGAACCAGATAGTGAATCCCTTGTGCTCCAAACCTGCCGTCCTCCAATACCTGCTATCGAATCAATGGGGCGCTGCGCCCCGTTCACACGTTTTACTGCGGCGACTCACCGTCGTAACGCGCCGCCGCGCCGCCCTTCGCCTGCCCGCTGCGATGGGAAGTTACTCGGAAGGCGGCACGCCGACGCCGGCCGTGTGGCCATCGGGAACGTGCAGTCCGCACTCTGTCTTGTCGAAGCCCTGCCAGCGGCCGCTCCGTGGATCCTCACCGGCCGCAACCGGCTTCGTGCAGTACGTGCAGCCGATGCTCGGGTAGTTGCGGTCGTGCAACTCGTTGTACGGCACCCCGTTGTCGATGACGTACGACCAGACCTGCGACTCGCTCCACGCCGCAAGTGGGTTCAGCTTCACCAGCCCGAACTTCTCATCCCACTGGACGATGTCGATGTCGCCGCGCGTCGCCGACTGATCGCGCCGGATGCCGCTGATCCAGGCCTTCTTGCCGGCAAGCGCGCGCTCGTTCGGCTCCACCTTGCGGATCGCGCAGCAGGCATCGGGGTCGCGTGCCCAGAGTTGATCGCCGTACTTCGCGGCCTGCTGGGGCGGCGTCAATAACGACATGTAGCCCGCCGGCTGGAATCCGTACTTCGCCGCCGCGACATCGCGCAGCTTGTACGTCTCGGGGAAAAGGAAGTCCGTGTCGAGGTAGAAGACTTCGACCGAATGATCGATCTTCATCGCCATGTCGAGCAGCACCATGCCCGAAGGTCCGCCGAAGCTGCACGCCAGCGTCAGTCCCGGCTGGTACTTCCCCGAGGCCCACGAAAGGATCTCCTGCGGCGTCTTGCCCTCCAGCGCGTCGGAGTATGCACGCAACTCCTGCGCGGTCGCCGCCGAGATCTCTGCCGTCATCGAACCGTCACTCCCGTCGTGCGCGATGCTAGACCGCGCACTCGCCTTCGCCCATGTCGTCGAGCGTGAAGAACTTGCTCTGGCCCCAATCGACGAACGCCATCGGATCCTTGTTGAACTCCGGCACGACGCGATACTCCGCCAGCAGTTCCTGCACGAATGGCGTGCCCATGCGCGCCGTCCACGTCGAGAAGTGCTCGCCGTCGCCGCGTCCGCCGGTGTACGCGCCGACCAGCTTCTCGAACGCGTCGGGTGCGTAGCGTGCCGGGATCTTCATCGTCAGTTTCGCGAGCTTGCCTTCGCCCTGCGCGTTGCCACCGAGCAGCAGCTGGAACGCCGGGATCTGGCGCTCGCCGGCCCGGATCGCCATGCCGTAGAAACCGATGTCCGCGACGTGGTGCTGGCCGCACGAGTTCGGGCAGCCACTGATCTTGATCTTGATGTCGTTCACGAGCGGATCGCGGTAGCGGTCGCCCGCCGCCAGGATGCGCTCGCGCAGTTCCGTCCCCAGCCCCTTCGATGACGTGACGCCGATTGCGCACGTGTCCGCGCCCGGGCACGTCATCACGTCGGAGATCGACAGCACCTGGTCCTCCGCAAGGCCGATGTCGACAAGCTGACCGTGCAGCGCCGGCAGATCCTCCTCGTGTACCCAGCGGAACACGAAGTTCTGCGTCGCCGTCGTGCGGATGTGGCCGTTCGCATAGTCTCGCGTCAGGTCCGCCAGTTGGTGCATCTGCTGCGCTGTGACATCGCCGATCGGCAGCAGGACGTGGACGGTGTACCACGGCGCCTGCGCCTGCTTGATCGCGTTCGTCCTGCGCCAGACGTCGTAGCCGGCGCGAGGAGCCGCGACGCCGCCGTTGTGCGATGCGTGCGAGCCGGTGATCGGCGCGTCTTCGAGCAATGAGAAGTCCGG
>JANPBN010000525.1:0-2057 GCA_031430415.1 Dehalococcoidia bacterium | reverse complement strand
TTGACGACGATCGCGTCGTAGTCGAAGAACGCAGGTGCGCTGACGAAGTTGTAGTTGTCGACGCGCACGCCGGGCAGCGGGAAGCCGAGCGACAGAATGCGTCCGGTGACGCGGCGGGGAGGACGCTCGTCGCTGTCCATGCTAGTCGTCGAGCGACAGTGTGCGCAGGAACGCACGCAGGCCGGGCCCGATGTCCGTCCGCCGCAGCCCGATCTCGATCGAGGCAGTAAGCAGTCCGAGCGGGCGGCCGGTGTCGTAGCGGCTGCCTTCGAAGCGATAGGCGAAGACGGACTGATCCTCCATCAGATGCGCGATGCCGTCGGTGATCTGCACCTCGCGGCCGGCGCCGGGTGCAGTGCGCTCGAGCGCGGCGAAGATCTCGGGCGTCAGCACGTAGCGGCCGACGATGCCCAGCCGTGACGGCGCGTCCTTGAGTTGCGGCTTCTCGACGAGCGCACGCACACGCATCACGCGTCCTTCAGGCTCATCGCCGCCGACGATGCCATAGGACGACACGAGCGCGTCTGGCACCTCCTCGACAGCGATGACGGAGCCGCCGCGCGCTTCGAACACGTCGACCATCTGCTTCGCGACGGGCACATCGGCGACGAGCACGTCGTCCGGGAACATCAGCATGAACGGCTCATCGCCGATGACGTGCTTCGCCTGGAGGACGGCGTGTCCGACGCCCTTCTGCTCGGTCTGGCGCACGTAGGCGATGCTCGCAAGATCGGAGATCTTCTGCATCTCAGCGAGGCGCTCGTGGTCGCCCTTCTCGCGAAGCGTCGTCTCGAGTTCGAGTGAGCGGTCGAAATGATCCTCGACGGCGCGCTTGCCGGACGCCGTGACGATGACGATCTGGGTGATGCCGGCGGCCACCGCCTCTTCGACGGTGTACTGGATGATTGGCCGGTCGACGAGGGTGAGCGATTCCTTCGGGATAGCCTTCGTGGCGGGCAGCATGCGCGTGCCGTACCCGGCGGCGAGGATGACAGCTTTGCGGACGCGCACGGCACCCCCTGGCTTGGCATAAGCGCGGAATCGCGGCATTGTAGCCGTGCGCGCGAACGGGCGGCAATCGGGGAAGCACCCTGCGGCGTAGATCCGGAGCGAAGCCGAGGCCAAGGACGCGCGGATGCGCTCATCGGATGGAGTTGACGTAATGAAGACACTCTGGATTGCAGCAGGCGTGATGCTCGCGATGGCGGCGCTGCTACCGATCGTGGGCCGCACGTGGATCGCTGAGGCGGCGACGGTCGACGTCGGCATCGAGGACTTCGCGTTCAACGACGCGACGCTGACGGTGAACGTCGGCGACACGGTTCACTGGACGAACGATGGGGCAGTGATCCACACCGTGACGTCGGACACGGCGCTCTTCGACAGCGGCATCATGAACCCGACTGACGAATTCACATTCACCTTCGCCAGTGCCGGGACCTACAACTACGTCTGCAACATTCATTTGGCGATGACCGGGAGCGTCACAGTGCAGCAGGCCGTGACAGCCACCGCGACGACCGCGGCCGGCACCGCCACGCCGACGCGCACGCGCACCGCCACGCCGACGACGACTTCGACGCCGACAGCGACCGTCACCGGCACCGTCGTCGGCACGGTGACGCCGCTCCCGACGCTGACGCCGGTCACGCCTCCCGCGCCGCAGTCACCGACGCCATCGGGCGGCGCGGCCCCGGCGATCGTGGGACCGAACACCGGCACCGGCAACGGACCCGGCGGCGATTCGCTCGACGGTGCCGCGGCCGTGCTCGCGGGCGCTGGTGCGGCGATGATGGCGTTCGCCGTGGCAGCGAGGCGGCGGCGCGTGTAGGCGCGATTCGCGAGATTGTCTCGACCAGCGCCAAGGCGGACCCTTCCGCTCCTGACGCCTGCTGTCAGCAGATGTCCGCGCGCGGCCGGAGCGGTGGGCGTGCTTTGCTATCCTGAAGCTACGCAACATCGAGCGCGCACCTCACGGAACGAGGCATATGCCCGACTTCAAGATCGCCTCCGACTTTCAGCCGACGGGCGACCAGCCACAGGCGATCGAGCGTCTC
>JANPBN010000524.1:0-4623 GCA_031430415.1 Dehalococcoidia bacterium | reverse complement strand
CCTTCACCCGCCGCGACGGCATCGACCGAAGGCCGCGTCGAAACGGCACTGCCTTCCACCGTTGGCAGTGCGCCCAGCGTGACGCCCGCGCCGGTGGCCTCGCCCGCCGTCACACCCGCAGCGACATCGACGGCTGTGCTGCCCGACGCCGGATCCGGCATCGCTGGACAGGTGCTGATCGGGCCGCAGTGCCCCGTCGTCCGCGAGGGCGAGGACTGCCCCGACAAGCCGTTCGCCGCAACGATCGAGATCTACTCCGGCACGCGGCTCGTCGCGACCGCGGTCTCCGGCCCCGACGGCATCTTCGCCGCCGAACTCGACCCCGGCACATATCGCCTCGTGCCCCTTCCCCCAGGCGGCCCCGTCTTTGCCCGCGAAGAGACCGTGGAGGTGCGCGCCGGCGAGACGACCCGCATCATCATCAGCTACGACAGCGGCATCCGCTGACCGGCCGTACCGCGCCACCCGCCCGCCGTGCCGCCGGGGACCACCCCCGACGGTCCTTCCCCCAATCACCAATCCCCAATCACCACTCACCACGCACCAGCCCCCAGTCCCAATCACCAATCACCACCCCCCCAGTCTTGCACTGAGAACCCGATCGATGCGACACTACGGACTCTATAGACGCGCCCGATATTGGGAGCGCGTCTGTTCGAGAGAATCGAACAATCCGGCCGACGGGCCGAGCATCTGTTGGGTGGCGTACGTGGACCTTGGGCAGGTCGAGGCGTTTGTACAGGTCGCGCATCTTCGCAGCTTCTCCAAAGCCGCCGAGGTATTGTTCCTGACGCAACCATCCGTCACGGCGCGCATCCAGTCGCTCGAGCGGGATCTCGGCGAGCCGTTGTTCGAGCGCAACGGCCGCGGCGTCCGCCTCACCGAGATGGGCAGCACATTCCTCCCGTTCGCGAAGCGTGCGCTCAAGGCGCTCCAGGAGGGACGCGACGCGATCGACGGCCTGCGCAACCTCGACATCGGCACGCTGAAAATCGGATCGGCGCTCACCGTCAGCACCTACGTGCTCCCGAAGATCCTCAAGAACTACGTCTCGATGTATCCCGGCGTCGAAGTGAGCGTCCAGACGGGCCGCTCGGAACTCGTCCTGCAGATGGTTCTGTCCGACGAAGTGCACTGCGCGCTCGAACGTACAGTGCATCACGCCGACATCGTCACGGTCCCGCTGTACGAGGACGACCTGATCCTCGCCGTCGCGCAGGGCCACCGCTTTTCCGCGAAGCAGACTGCCACGATCGAGGAGGTCGGCCGCGAGTCCCTCATCCTCTTCGACCGCGGCTCCAGCTACAACCAACTGATCCAGGGCATGTTCCGTCAGCACGGCATCGTCCCGAGGACCGTGATGGAGATGGACACGATCGAGGCGACGAAGAAGATGGTCGAGGAAGGTCTCGGCATCGCGCTGCTACCCACCGTGTCGACCGAGCGCGAGTTCTCCCTCGGCACGCTGTGCCCGATCGCCGTCAGCAACGCGACGATGCCCAGGCGCCAGATCTCGCTCATCTTCCGGAAGAACCGCAAGCACCCGCGCGCCGTCCAGGCGTTCATCGAACTGATCACCGAACAGTTCCGCGCGTCGATGCCCGACGGCGCCGCGATCGGCGCCGCCTAGTTCAGGCACCTGTCGCGGACAGCAAGAGGACCGGTGTGACCCGGTCCTCGTTGGCGTCTATTCGGTTGCCTGGCATGCCGCTCTTGCGCTCGGCTTAAAAGCCCTTGTTCGACGGCTTCCAGTCGGTCCGGCCCGTCCAGCGCGACTGGGGCACTTCGCGCTCCCAGAGGCCGTCCTCGGCCGAGTTCGGGAATTCCTTCTCGGCGCCGCAGTGGCGGCACATGCCGTGGCTCGTCTCGCCGTTGGGCGTTTCGATGACCCACCGGTGGACGCATACGGGTGCGACAATCTCTTCGGTCGTGCTGGCTTCCTGCACCATGGTCTCGCTCATCTTGGTCCTTCTCTCTCCTGTATCCCCCTGCGTTCACTTGATATACGTTGGCCGCCGGGGTTTGGTGCCACCAGTATGGCACGGTATTTTGTACCGTGTCAAGGTTTGCACGCTTTCTACTGCCAATCCAGTAAGAACCGTGCCATCCCTGCGCCAGACCGCCACGACCGATATACTGCTTCCAGAAGTCACTTATGCACTCCACCAAATCTGAGATCCTCGCCCTCCTCAAACGCGCCGATGGTGCCTCGGTCGACGATCTGTCGTCCGCGCTCGGCCTCGCGTCGATGACCGTGCGCCAGCATCTGACGGCACTGGAGCGCGACGGCCTCGTGCGCGCCGGCGAGGTTCGCCGCCCCACAGGCCGCCCGCACTTCCACTATCGCCTCACCGAGGACGGCAACCGCCGCCTGTCCGAGGGCTACGACCGTCTCGTCGCACTGCTCGTCGACGAGGCCGGGCACCTCGACATTCCGTCAGCGAATGGCGGAGCCACGAACGGCGCACCCACCAACGGCGCGCCCGCCGCGGGCGCGTCCGCCGAGGCGCGACGACGGGCGCTCTTCCGCAGCGCCGGACAGCGCCTCGCCGAGACGCATCGCGCGGAGATCGCGGGCCTGCCGGGCCAGGCGCGCGTCGAACGCATCGCCGCGATCCTCCGCTCGCACGGTGGCTTCGCCGAGTGGCACGCCACCGACGATGGCCTCCACGAGCTGCGCGACTTCAGTTGCGTCTTTCGCGCCACCGTCGGCACGACCGGCGTCTGCGATTGGCACGACGCGTTCATCGGCGGCATGCTCGACGCCGCGGTCTCCGCCGTTCCGCTGGCCGACGGCGGATGCGCCGATTGCTGCCGCTACATCATTCCAGCACCCACGCACGCGGCCCTGGCGCCGCGCTCGGCCCTCAGCAGCAAAGGCTTGACCCAATGAGCGTCACCGAACAGGCGGTCCTCCAGGCGCTCAGCGCCATCCAGGATCCGGATCTGCACCGCGATATCGTGTCGCTCGGCTTCGTCCAGACGCCGGAGATCGCCGGCGACGTCGTCAGCGTCCGCATCGTCCTCACGACACCGGCGTGCCCGGTGCGCGAGACCATCGAGCGCGACGCACGCGAACTGCTGCTGGCGCTGCCCGGCGTCCGCGAGGCGAACGTCACCATGGAGGCCAACGTCCCGCAGCACCGCGCCGCCAGCGGCCAGCCGATCGAGGGTGTGCGCAACATCATCGCCATTGCCAGCAACAAGGGCGGCGTCGGTAAGTCCACCGTCTCGTCGAATCTCGCCGTAGCGCTCGCCCGGCTCGGCGCCCGCGTCGGCCTGCTCGACGCCGACATCACCGGCCCCAACATCCCGACCATGTTCGGCATCCCCCAGGGCGCCCACGCCGAGACCGGCGGCGGCCTCCGCGTGGAGGAGCGGCACGGCGTGAAGGTCTGCTCCATCGGCTTCGTCCTGCCGCGCGGGACACCCGTCGTCTGGCGCGGCCCGATGATTGGCACAGCCGTCCGCCAGTTGCTGCACGACATCGACTGGGGCGAACTCGACTACCTGCTCATCGACCTCCCGCCCGGCACGAGCGATGCGTCGATGAGCATGGCGCAGGAGGCGCCGATCTCCGGCGTCGTCATCGTCTCGACGCCGCAGGATGTCGCGCTCGAAGACGCCGCCAAGGCCGTCGCGATGTTCGACAAGCTCAATGTGCCGGTCTTCGGCGTCATCGAGAACATGAGCTATTTCGTCTGTCCGCACTGCGGCGATCGCACCGATATCTTCGGCCACGGCGGCGCCCGGTTGGCCGCAGAGGATCTCGGGCTCGAGTTCCTCGGCGAACTGCCGCTCGACCCCGCCACGCGCAAGGCCGCCGATGACGGCACGCCCATCGTCGTGTCGGCGCCGGAGAGCCCGCAAGCAGAGTCGTTTCTTGCAGTCGCGAAGCAGGTGGCTGCGCGTTGCAGTGTGTTAGAGTACGCCTCGGGAGCATAGGATTGGTTCGATTTTTCAGTAAGCCAAGCACAGCCCGCAAGCAACCAGCGGCGAAGACTGCCGCCGATACCCCGCCGCCGCCAGGCCCGCCGAAGCCTGCGACCCCGGCTCGCGCCGCAGCAACAGCCGCAGCCGAGGACGCGCCCGAAAAGAAGCCCGCCGTTCGTCGCAGGACGACGGCGCGCCCACCTCGCCGCGACTGGGCCGCCGAGGCCGCCGCCGCGCCCATCGATGAGCCGGCGCCGCCGCCGACATCGCTCGCGGCATCGCCCGCCGACGACGGCGACCCAACATCGCCCGCCAAGCGCCGGCGCGGCACGCGCGGCGGCCGCGGACGCAAGAAGCCCGGCACAAACGGAACCCCCGACCTCGTCGCCGTCGACGCGCCGCCGAAGCCACCCGCCGGCCCCCAGACGATCGAGGCCGTCGTGGCGCACCAGGCCGCCGTGCTCGAGACGTTCGCGCGAGACGTCAGCGCCACCCTGAAGAGCCTGCAGACGACGATCACGTCGCTTCAGACGAAGCTCGACGAGCGCACGGCGTCATCGCAGTCGTCGCACCCGCGCGTCGGCATCTTCGTCGATGTGCCGAACCTGATCTACGCGGCAGAGCGGCGCAACGTGAACATCGACTTTGGCCGCGTGCTGCAGTACTTCACGCGTGACCGTCAGCTCGTCC
>JANPBN010000523.1:0-1683 GCA_031430415.1 Dehalococcoidia bacterium | reverse complement strand
CCAACTTTTTGGACGGGTACTACAGTCTACCCCTGCAGGTCCTTGGCTAACAGGCCACGCCCCTCACCCCACCGCCGCGCGCTGGAGCGCGGCGATGTCGATCTTCGACATCTGCAGCATCGCGTCCATCACGCGCTTCGACTTCGCCGGGTCGGGGTCGCCGAGCAGTTCGCCGAGGACCGGCGGCACGATCTGCCATGACAGGCCGAACTTGTCCTTGAGCCAGCCGCACTGGCTCTTCTCGCCGCCCGCGGACAGCCGCTCCCACAGGTCGTCGATCTCGTCCTGCGTCTCGCAGCTCACGAACATCGAGACCGCCTCGGTGAACTTGAACCGCGGCCCACCCTGCAGCGCCATGAACTCCTGGCCATCGAGCACACACGTGCCGGTGACGACCGCGGCTCCGTCAGGGCCGGCGTTCTCGTGGCGCTGGACCTCGTTGATCTTCGAGTTCTTGAATATCGACGTGTAGAACTGCATCGCCTCCTCGACGTTGTCATCGAACCAGAGGAACGGCGTGATCTTCTGCATGGCGCTTCCCTTCCGTGTTGCGCCCGTCTCGGGCGGCACTGTCACGTCAGGATACCGGCTCGCTCTCGCGTCATGTCATCAGGCCTCGAAGCGCGATACGATCGCTATCACGACCGGCGATCCCGCCCAGCCACAGGAGCGACACCATGAACCTCGACCTCACCTACACCACCGACGCCGACGGCACGAACGTCATGTCCCTGCCGGACGAGACGCGCGCGTGGGTGATCGCCTTCGTCCGCGAGAACGCGCAGAAGCCGCCGGCCGAGATGGAGGCCATCGTGCAGCAGGGCCAGCGCGATCTGCTCGCCGCGCTCGACGGCGTCTCCGACAAGTCGAAGGCCGGAGATCCCGAGCGAAGCGAAGGACAGGCCTCGTTCAAGCCGGCCGTCGACGAGTGGTCGATCCTCGACGTCGTCGCGCACGAGGTCAGCGTGAAGCGCTCCATCGGCGCCCTCATCGCGGCGATGCGAGACGGCGCGCTGCCGCCCGGCTTCGGTCCGCACTTCGAAGAAGCGAAGGCGCAGGACGGCTTCATCGCCGCCCGCTTCGACACGCTCGCCGAGGCGCGAGAAGCCGCGCAGGCCGCCCACGAAGGCATCGCCGCGTTCGTCCGCCGCTTCGTGCGCGGCATGGACGCATCGGCGAACCGCGAGCTGACGTTCCGCCACTACTACTTCGGCGCCTTCAACGCGATCGAGTGGGCGATCTTCCTCCGCATCCACGACGACACCCACACGCCGCAGATCGCAAAGATCAAAGCCGCCCCCGGCTACCCCGCGACGTAGCCGCCGCCACCTGCACGCGCGAGCCCGCTGCGGCCACCCGCCCGCGCGTGATACGATGTGCCGTTCGGGGCGTGGCACAGCCCGGTAGAGCACCTGACTGGGGGTCAGGAGGTCGCAGGTTCGAATCCAGTCGCCCCGACCATTTTCTTCCTCTCAATCGAGTCCGTCGCCTACGGGTTGGCGCCTGGCCAAGACGAGCGCACGAGCGATGCCCTATCGCACGTTTCGCAACGAAGCTCAGCCTTCCGCCTCCCGCTCCACCGCGCGTTAGTGAGTAAAGACGAGGCCGTCTACGCCCTGGACGCCCTTGAGGGCCGAGATCTCCCCCTGGTGCGTTGCGAGGTGCCACGCCAGGACGTTCGCG
>JANPBN010000522.1:0-6368 GCA_031430415.1 Dehalococcoidia bacterium | reverse complement strand
CCGACGATGTCGGTGAAGAGCACGGTGCGGACGCCCGTAACCGTCCCGCTCGAAGCCGGTCGAACAACTGACTCCGGGTCGATCCCGATGAAACGGGCAATTTCACTCCAGATTTCCTCCGCGTCGGGAAGATAGGGCGCGGCCGACGTGCCGCCGAAGATCACCACGTGCGCGTTACGAACGCCCGCGGCGATGCGTCGCGCGACGCCTGTCCCGCGCTTCTCTCGCTGCAGCACAAGGGTCGGTGCTTCTACCGACGCCAGCAGGTCCGATACGTCCGCGTCACGCAGTGCATCCATCACAAGGGCCTGCACGTCCGGCGTCACTGCTTCGCGCCAGAGTTCGGCGAATCTGTGCGCATGATCGCCGTGCAACCATCCGAAGCGACTGTTCGATGCGCTCTCCGTGAACATGCCCCAGTCTCGTGTCAGCGTGTCCCGGAGAACGAGCGTGCCCGGGTCCTCGAAGAACTCGCCGCCGCGCGTGTATGCACACCACAGGATCAGCGCGTCGACTTGCTTGGGGTGGCGCGCAGCATACGTGATTGCTGCCAGTCCAGAGTTCATCTGTCCGATCAGCGTGAAGTCATCCAATGCGAGCGCTCCGACGACCGCCTCGAGATCGAGAACGAGCGATTCGGCGGAATACTCCGTGATGTCGCGCTCGGAGAGCCCGGTGCCCCTGCCATCGAGGCGGACAAACGTACGATGCGCTGCGAACCGCTCGTACCACTCTCGCATCTCCGGGATCTGGAGCTCCATGCGGACATGACTCACGGGGGGAGGGCCGAGATCGATGACCGCAGGGCCGCTGCCCATCGCGCAGTATGCGATGCTGACGCCATCGGTCGTCGTCGCGTAACGGATCTGCGGTTCCATGGCGGGATTATGCCGCATCAGCCACGGATGCGCCGAAGGGCCTCCCCTGCGCCCGTTCGACGCTGGTGTCTGCTTCCCGTAGCATCTCGGCATGATGGACTGGGGTGACCCTTCGGCGATCGATCTGGGCCTTGACTCGCGGGCGGTCTCGTTTGAGAACGTGTCGGGTGCGCGCGGGGGCGGCGGTCAGTCGCACGGCGGCCGCAAGGGCGCGCCATCGCGCGTGATCGCGGCGGGCGAGCGCGTCGTGCTGGCCGATCTCGGTGGCCCGGGCAGACTGCGGCACTTCTGGCTGACGATCCCGCCGGCGCGCCCGGAGGTCATGCGCGCGATCTGGCTGGATGTCTATTACGACGGCCTCGCAGAGCCGAGCATCTCGGTGCCGGTGCTGGACTTCTTCGGCGCGCCGCACGGGCGGCCCGTCGCGTACGACTCGGCGCTGACATCGGTGCATGAAGGACGCGGCTTCAACTCCTACATGCCGCTGCCGTTTCGCGATCACGTGCGCGTCGAACTGACGAACTACAGCACGCGCGACCAGTACGTGTATTACCAGATCGACTACACGCTCGAAGCGTCGCTCTCGCCCGAGGCGGGGTATCTGCATGCGACGTTTCGGCGGGAGAACCCGACCGTGATGCAGCGCGACTTCGTGATCGCCGACGGACTCGACGGGCCGGGTCGCTTTCTCGGATGCGTTGTCGGCGTGCGCGTGCTCGACGAGGGGAGCTGGTACGGCGAGGGCGAGGTGAAGATCTTCCGCGACGGTGACGACGAGCATCCGACGATCTGTGGCACAGGGCTCGAGGACTACGTCGGGACGGCGTGGGGGATGGGGCAGCACGCTGCGGCGTATGCGGGAGCGCCCCTTGTCGTCGCGCCACCGGATGCGCCGGGCCAGCCGGCGTTCGTGAGCTTCTATCGCTGGCATGTGCCGGATCCGGTCGTGTTCTCCCGCGACCTGCGCGTGACGCTGCAGCAGATCGGATACGCCGCCTTCGGTCCGGACGATGCGGCAGGCTTCGAGCGTTACGCCGCGACGCATCCGGCGGCCGGGGCTGGTTGGGAGCGGAGCGATCCGCGGTTCGCCGCGCGCGGCATCGCCGAGCGGATCGATGACTATTGCGCGACGGCGTTTGTGTACTGCCGCACGCCGCAGTCGGTGCCTCGCACCGAAGTCGCGCTCGCAATCGCAGACATCGGGCGGATGGAGTGGGAGCGCCGGGGCGCGCGTGCGGACCTTGGGGCGGTGTAAGGGCGGGGGGCGCTAACGTAGCGGGACGGCGAACGCGCACGGTGTGGATTTGACTCAGGACGTGGCACCGGCCGAAGTTGGCGAGGCCTCGCGTCCAGTTGCTTGTTCGACCGCTTGCGGGTCGCCGCTGAGGAATCGCCGCGTCGTCGCAGCGACATGATCGGCGTCGTCGATCCAGACGGCGTGACCGGCGCCAGCCATCATCTCGAGCTCTGCCCCGGGGATATGGCCAACGAAATCTCTGGCGACCTTCGCGTCGCCCATAGGATCGTCCTCGCCCCAGAGGAAGTAGGTGGGCGTGCGGATCGTGCCGAGCAGAGCCTCCGGCAGGAACACACTCTTGTTGAAGCCACGGAAACGAAACGTATGCGGACCTGCCTTGAGTTCGTTGCGCATCGTGTCCGTGTTCCGCAGGAGCGACAGGTAGCTGTCCATCATCTGTTGAGAGAAGCGCCCGGTTTCGAGCGCCTTGCGCAGACCGATGCTCCGAAGCATGGCGCGCGCCGCTCGCTCATTGGGTGGCACCAGGCCGGCCAGGCGACCGAATATGGGAATGCCCCCGATCCGCAGCATCAGCGGCACCGTGCCAATAGGAGCGCCGACGGGCCAGCCGAACTCCACGACGCGGTCGGGATGCGCCGCCGCTGCGCGCAAGGCGAAATAACCGCCGAAGGACGTGGCGACCACGTGGGCTCTGTCCAACTCCAGCGCGTCGAGGACGTCAACGATCAGGCCGTCGCCATACGCGTGCAGCGTCGCCGGGTCATCAAGTGTGTACGGGAGTGGTTCGCTGAGGCCGCAGCCGGGCCGATCCACGAGCAGGCAGCGGAAGCCATCGAGCCGCGCGAGTAGGGGCGCCCAACTCACGCCACTGTTCGAAGCTCCGTGTACGAATATAACTGCCGGCCCGTCGCCGACCTCCTGGACTCGAACCGCGACGCCCGTTTGGTCGAGCCGAAGCCGCTGCTCGGTCGGAGTCACTCCGACGGACTCCCACAGCCGCTGCTCGGCCTCGCGGTACCGTGCTTCGTTCATTCGGTGACTATACCGCTGACTTGGCGAAGGCGCTGTTTCCTACAGAGACGGTGCCGTCGGTAAGCTGACAGCACCCGGCGCTACCACCAGATCTTGTCTCGCCGACGGGCCGTCACAGCCAGTACCGCGGCGGCCCCCTTTCGTGCCGAGTTGCGTTGGGCCGTCGTGCCGGTCTGTACCAACCAGTACCAGCCCGTCACGCTGAGTTGATTTGCAAATGATTTGCAGATTTCGGACCTCCTCGGCGATGAATGTTACGGGAGAACGAGCGAGACCGTCGGATTGGCCGTTCGCTCGCCAACGAGACCAGTGGTGACGCGGGGCCGAACCATCAGAAGCGGCGGCGGAACACCTTCAGCCAGAGATACGCTCCGACGCCACCAGAGACGCGCAACGTCAGTTCACCATCGCCGAGTTCTTGCGCCAGCTCCTTCGCCCGTTCGAGCACCGGCAGAACCTCGTCGGCCGGCAGATCCAGCGCCACGGATGAGAACTTGAGTGCGAGTTCGATCATCCGGCGCTGAGTCACAGGATCCGGTGGGAGCATACTCAGCGCTTCGACGGCCTGCCGATACGCCGCGCTCGCTTCGCGGTTGGCGTAGATCCGCGCAGCGCGTTCGCCCGCCACCTCGGCAAACTCCGCGGCCTTCGCCCAGTCCTCTCCCCGCGCGAAGTGGTACGCGAGCGGCGCTGCAAGCTCCTCACGCCGCTCGACTGCACGCTGCTCGAGCCAGTTACCAACACGTAGGTGCGCGGTGCGGCGCACCGACTTGAGCATGCTGGCGTACGCCACCTCATGCACGAGCATGTGGCGGAACGTCCACTCCCAGTCCCCGTCGAACGCGGCCGGCCCAACGGAGTCAATGAAGGCGCGCTCCTCCAGACTCCGTAATCCCACCTCCAGCGAGCCGTCAGCGCTGGTAAGGTCGCCGAGCAGGCCCTCCCAGAACACGCGGCCGATGATCGCAGCCATCTGGAGCGCTTGTTTGTGTTCTGCGCTCAGTCGATCGATGCGCTCGGCAAGCACACCCCAGACAGTGTCAGGCACACTGACGCTATCGATTGAGCCAGACACAGACACGCGTCCGCCTTCCTCGTCGCGGACGATGACGCCCTGATCGATCAGTGTGCCGACAATTGCCTGCACGAAGAACGGATTCCCCTGACCCTTCTGGACAATCGTCTGGATGGCGTCGGGCCACGTTTCGAGGCCGGGTGCCAGCGCGCGCACCAGCTCGACACAGCTCTCGCTTCCCAATTCGCCCAGCACGATGCGCGCGTTCGCTGCCGACAGCAGTTGGCCTTCCACCTCCCGCGCTCTTGCATCGTCATCGGTGATCGGCCGTGTCAACGTGAGAAACAGGACCCTGCTCTCGCCCAGTTCCGCAGACAGGTCCTTTAGTAGCTGGAGCGACTGGATGTCAGCCCAGTGCAGGTCCTCGAAGGCAAGTACAGCGGGCGACCTCGCGGCCATAGCCCGCACCACATTGACTATCGCGGATGTGATGCGAGCCTGTCGCGCGCGCGGCGCCATGCCCGCCGCCGGGGTCTCGTCTGATTCGATTCCAAGGACCGTCGCGAGCGCATCGGCAGTGGACTCCGCATCGACGTTCAGCTCACGCAGTCGGTCGACGAGGCGACCGCGTACCTCCCCGGGCGCGCCCAGTTCGCTTACGCCCAGCGCGCCGCGAATCAGGCTGGCGACGAGGTGATAGGGCGTCGTGGACGTGTGAGGAAGCGCAGCTCCGACCCGCAGCACTGCCTCGGGCCGCTCGGCCGAAGCCCATGTCCGAAACTCCTCGAACAGCCGGGACTTTCCGATTCCAGCGGGTCCGACAATCGCGACCGATCGCGAATGACCTTCGGTGGCAACTGAGTCGAACATGTCCTGGAGCGAGCGGAGCTCATCCGTACGCCCGACAAGCGCGGTCCCCGTCTGGCGATTCCGCGTTGTGTGCGCGGCCTCCCTCATTGCCGTGAGTTCGAACACCTCGACCGGCTGCGCGCGCCCCTCGAGGGTCAACGAGCCACGCTCGCCAAACTCGAAGCCGGGGCCAACGAGCCTTCGCGTATCGGCGCCGACGAATATGGAACCGGTCGGCGCCTGTGCTGCCAGACGTGCTGCGACGTTGACGGGATCGCCCATCACAGTGTATTCGCGCTTCGCTTCGACGCCCATCCCGCCGGCGATCACGAGGCCGCTGTTGATCCCGAAGTGCATGCCGAGCGGCTTGCTGCGCAACGCTGGGTGTTCAGTGTTGAACACGACCAATGCATCCCGCATCTCGAGAGCGGCGAGCAGAGCGCGCGAAGCGTGATCCTCGAGCGACCGCGGCGCGCCGAAGAGCACCATCAGCTCATCGCCGATGAACTTGTCTATGTACCCGCCCATCCGTGACGCAATCGACCCCAACCGTTCGAAGCAGGAGTTGATGAGGTTGCGCACATCCTCGGCGTCAGCGGTCTCACTCAGTGTCGTAAAGCCCGAAAGGTCGGCGAACATGACCGTGATTTGCTTGCGCTCGCCTTCCGGCGAGGGTGCCGCGGCCGTAGGGGCATCGCCAAGCGCGACGAGTCGCGCACGCAGTGGCCCGACTGTACTCTCGACGGCCGCCGCACCCAGTATGTCCTTCTGTGCCTCGATCGCGCGGATAGCGGCGAGCAGATCATCCCGCTCCGACATGGCGCCCTCCGACTCGTCCTGCCCGGCACGGAACGGTGCCCGTGCCCGTCGCAGTATGCCGCATCGATGTGCGCGCCTATACTTCCGCGTGGCCTCAGGAACGGCCCCTTCCGGGAAGGATCGACCCATGGATCAGTTCGAGGGCAAGACAGCCGTAGTGACAGGCGCGGCCAGCGGCATCGGGCGTGCGCTTGCCGAGCGTTTCGTCGATGCCAAGATGCGCGTCGTGCTGGCCGATGTCGAGGTTGCTGCGCTAAGGCAGGCCGAGGAAGCGTTGCTCGAACGTGGCGGTGACGTCCTCGCGGTCGAGACTGACGTGCGCAAGCTCGACTCCGTTGAGAATCTCCACGCGAAGGCTATCGACGCATACGGGAAGGTCCACGTGCTGTGCAACAATGCGGGCGTCGCAAGCGGCGGCGCTCTCTGGGAGCAGTCCGCAGCGGATTGGGAATGGGCGCTGGGCGTAAACCTCTGGGGCTTCGCGCATGCCGTCCGCACCTTCATCCCGGGGATGATC
>JANPBN010000521.1:0-2087 GCA_031430415.1 Dehalococcoidia bacterium | reverse complement strand
CCGCCGCTTTCGGCGCGATTGGGATGGAGACGCCTGGTCATGACGATGAACATCGCGCGGGAACGCACGCTCACCCCTGACACGTCGCTGCCCCCCGGCGGCGTGCCGCTCATCGTCGAATTCACGTCGTCGCGCGCGCGGCAACGGCCCATTGCCGCGCGCGCAGGCGGTGTGGATCTGCCCGGATTCGGGCGGCTGCCGGTGCGCGCGGTCGATGTCGATGCCTATCCCGACCTGCGCAGCCGCTTCCGCATCACGCTTGTGCCGACGTTCGTGGTGCTACAGGACGCCGCGGAACTTGCGCGTCTTGTCGGACCACATTCGCGGCGCGAACTGACGGGCGCGCTGCGGCGCGCGCTCGATCCGCGCCTGGTGCGCATAGAGGAACCGCCCCGCGCGCGTGGGCTATGGAACGACTTCTCCGCCAGGCTCTGGGGATTCAGCTCAGGCGTCTGAGATGGAACACATCCGCACCGTCACGCGTGAGTTTGCGACAGGCGACAAGGCGGTCCTGCACCTCGAAGCGCGGTCGGGCAACGTCGTCGTCGAAGGGCGCGCTTCGGATTGCGTCGTCGTCGAGGCCATCGTGCATATCTGGACGGACATCTCAAGCGAAGCGGACGACGCGGCGCTCTTGGTCGAGCGTGCGATGGAGCAGGACGCGCATCGTGTCATCGTCCGGGCGCCCTCGTTGCAATCACAGCGCGAGGGCTGGGGCGCGCTCTTCGGCGCGAAGGGCGGCCAGATCGAATATCGGGTGCGGGTGCCGCGGCGGTGCGCCGTACGCGTGCTGTCCCGCAGTGGCGCGATCCAGATCACGGGCGTCGAGGGTGTTGTGCACACCGAGGCGATCAGCGGCAAGATCGTCGTCGAGGATGTGCGCGGGGCCGTAACGATCGCGTCGCGGAGCGGCAGCGTGCTCGGCGAACGCATCGAGGGGCCGGTCACGGCGGAAGCGCGCAGCGGGAAGCTCAAGCTGCGTGCGATCACCGGCAATGCGCAGATCGAAGCGCGGAGCGGCTCGCTCGAGGTGGAGGAGATCGACGGCGACGTCCGCCTGACGGCCAAGAGCGGCACGCTGTCGATCGAGCAGGTACGCGGGAAGGTCTACGCCCGCGCGCGCGCCGGCAGCGTGCGGTACAAGGGCCGCGTCGTCGATGACGTCGACATCGAAGCGCACGCCGGGTCGATCACGTTCGCCGTCGATCCGGCCGTGCCGTTCTTCATCGATGCGGAGAGTCACGTCGGCAGCGTGCGCTCGGATCTGCCACCGCGCCCCCGTAGCGAAGCGCCGCCGGCGGAGGGCGGCCCGAAAGTGCGACTACGCTCCCACGCCGGTTCGATCCGTCTCACCCGCTGGGACTGAGGGCCCGTTCAACACAGAGGCACAGAGGGCACAGCGTGGGCCGTCATTCGGGCACGACGATCTCATCGATCGTCTCGAACGCGTAGCCTTCGTCTCGCAGGCGGGCGATGAGGGCCGGGAGGATCGCCGCGTCATCTGCGAATGCGCGCATCGCGATGATGGCGCCAGGCGCGGCTTCGGCAAGCACGCGCGCGACGATCGCGTCGGCGCCAGCGCCGAACCAGCGGCTCGTGTCGATCGTGGGTAAGACGATGTAGTCGTAGCCGGCCGACGCGGCCTCGGCCGGCAGTGCCTCGTCGATGTCGCCGTACGGCGGATGAAAGAACCCGCGCGTGCTGCGATTCGAGATGCGGTACACGGTGGTCTCGGTGCGCTGGAGCTCCAGGCGTCGGTCAGCGGCGGTCAATGGCGCATCGGAGGTCGATGCACCTGTGAACGACCGGGCGCTGTATGTGCCATTCATCAGGCGGTGACCATCCGCCGTGATCGCGAGCAGGTCCGCCGGATGATTCTCCGCCCACAATCCGCCGACCGCGAACGTCGCGCGGATGTTCTCGTCGCGCAGCGTGGCGAGGATGGCCCGCGTGCGTTCGGCTCCGTCGTCGTCGCTCGTGGCATCGAACATGAGGGCGATGGCACGCCGCGATGTTGTGCCTGTCCGGACGGTCGTTGCCGTCGTCGGCGCGGATGTCGGGGCCGATGTCGCGGTGCCGGGCGGTTC
>JANPBN010000520.1:0-3646 GCA_031430415.1 Dehalococcoidia bacterium | reverse complement strand
GCTGCGGCCCAGGATCTCCGCATTCACAACCGTCGCGGACCGAAGGATTTCTGCCGCCGGCAATACCTGCACGCGAATCACGAACTCCTTCGACTGAAAGCGATGCGTCTCGCCAAGCAGGTCTGTTCCCCATCCGATCTGCACGCCAGCACGACGCGCGATCTCCAGCGACGCCAAACCCGCATCGAGCACGTCGTGCACCTTGCGCAGGCTCGCCTCCGGGAAGCGCAGCTCGCGGCCGTGCTCCGCGATCATCTCGTACGTCACGAGCGTCGGTACCAGGTACGCGCCGCGATGCGCCATCAGTTCGGCCGTGCCAGAGTCGAGCCGATTGCCGTGCTCGACTGTTCGCACGCCCGCCTCGACTGCGCGCGTGATAGCGGCCGGCGTGTATGCGTGCGCCATGACGTACGTGTGCCATGATGCCGCTTCGTCGACCGCGGCGCGCATCTCGTCCGGAGAGTACTGCAGGTTTCGGATCGGATCGGTCGGCGATGCCACGCCGCCCGATGCCATGATCTTGATCTGCGAGGCGCCGCGTCGCAGTTCCTCGCGCGCCGCCTTGCGCACGGCATCGACGCCGTCCGCGACCAGCGCGATCCCGCTCGGGTGAATGTCGCCGACGCGCTCGTCCCGAAGATCGCCACGCGGACGGAAATCGCCGTGGCCGCCGGTCTGGCTGAGCGCGTGCCCCGAGAAGAAGATGCGCGGGCCGCGTATCAGGCCGCGATCGACCGCCGCCGCCAGCCCCCAGTCCGCCCCGCCGGCGTCACGCACGGTCGTGAATCCCCGCCACAGCATGCCTTCGAGAACGACGCGCGCCTCCTGCGCCAGCAACATCGCCGGGCGATCCTGCATCTTGCCGAAGTCCATCGTCGTCACCGTCGCATGGACGTGCGCATCGATCAGTCCCGGCATCAGCGTCCGGCCGCGCCCGTCGATGCGCCGCGCATCCGGCGGCGCTTCGATTGTCCCCCGTCGCACCGTCACGATGCGATCGCCGTCGACGAGCACGCTCGTGCCCGGCGCCAGCGTGCCGGCGCCCGTGTCGAGCAGCGTGCAGTTCTCGAAGAGTGTTATCGGCATGATTGGTACTCCGTAAGACTGCGACAGTACCATCTCGCTGAATCGGAAGCACGAGGAGCGACATGAGCGACGACGACCAGCGCCGCATCGCCGCAGGCTACGACGCCGTATACGCCGCCGTGCCCCACAGCGCGACGCTCGATCGCATCTGGCGCGAGCACGCCGCGGGCCCGGACTACCCCGCCGGTTACGAACACATCAGCTTTCTGACGCTGGCAGAGCTCCACACGCTGACCAGCGAACTCTGCCTTGCCGAAGGCGCTGCGCTCGTCGACCTCGCATGCGGACGCGGCGGGCCGGGCCTCTGGGTTGCCCGCGAGACAGGCGCAACGCTCACGGGCATCGATCTGTCGCCCGTCGCTGTCGCCGGTGCGTCCGCACGCGCCGCGTCGATGGGCCTCTCGGCGCGTGCCGCGTTCTCCGTCGGCACATTCGCTGCGACCGGCCTCGTGGCGGCATCGTGTGACGCTGCGATGAGCGCCGACGCGTTGCAGTACGCCCCCGACAAGCAGGCCGCGCTCGACGAGGCCGCGCGCATCCTCCGCTCCGGCGGCCGCCTCGTCTTCGCCTGCTTCGAGGTCGATGCCGAGCGCGTCGCCGACGTGCCCATTCTCGGCGTCGATCCCGTCGCCGACTACCGCCCCCTCCTGGACGCCGCCGGCTTCGATGTCACGGCGTACGCCGAAACGCCCGGCTGGCGCGAGCGCCTGACCGCCGCCTACCAGGCCATCGTCGACGCCAAGGTCACCCTCACAGCCGAGATGGGCGAGGCGGCCTACGCAATCGCTCCACGGCGAAGTCGCCCTGACGCTGCACGTGCGACCGTACTGCAGCCGCGTCCTCGTCGCAGCGACCCGCCGCTAGGCGCCCCTGCATGTCGCGGGAACGACGAGGAACGCCGGCACAAACATGCAGCCGGTGCTCTCGATCGTTGGTCAGGCGCCGCAGAGGGCGGAGCCCCTGTCGACTCCTTAGTCGGCGGCGTCGCCGATTTTGGCGGCGATGTCCGCGCGCACATCCCGCTCGACGGCCGGCCAGCGAGCCTTGAGGGCGTCGAACGCGCCCTGGTTCGCGTCGTCCACAGCGCTGTCCAGATCCTCGCAGAAGTCGTCGAGGGTGCCGCTGTCGACGCCATCCTGCAGGTCGCCGCAGTTGCCGCGCAGATCATCCTTCACGCCATCCGACGCCTGGACGATGTCGTTCGTGCCGTTCAGCGCGTTGTTGAACTGCTCCAGCGATCCCGCGACATCACGAGCGTCCTCCGCCGCCTTGTCGTCGTCGCTGCACGCCAGGCCCAACAGCGCAACCGCGGTCAGTGCCGCCGCCAATACCGGGACCAATCGTTGCTTCATCATCGGTTCACCTCCGGCCTCATCGTGAGGCAGGACTGTCACCGCGATCGTGCGTCCGGCCCCGAAAGAGGTATCAGAAGTCTTGCAGCCCATAAGGCGGCCACAATCAGCGCGCGCCCAGCTCCGGCAGGCGCGGTGGACCGATCTCGATCGCCGGCTCCAGCGCACTGAGATGTTCGTCCAGCACGATCGGCGGGATGAAGCGCACCAGCAGCGCCACGCCGACAACGATGGCCAACAAGTCGTCGACTTGGCCAATCACAGGGATGAAGTCCGGGATGATGTCCAGCGGTAGCGCGAGGTACAGCACGAGAACCGGAAGGATCAGCCGCACGCCCGGCGGAATCCGCTGATCGCTCCACAGTCCCTTCGCCAGCGCGAACTTGCTCCGCCACGACAGCGCGCCGATGCGTCGCGCCAGACGCTTCGTCCGGCGGGACACGAGCCACCAGGCCACCAGCGGGCCGACGACGACCGCCAGCACCACGCCCGCCGCCGCAAGAAGTACGATGACCCACCAGTCCATCTCCGTATCGTATCCCCACCAGCCGTACACCCGTACGCGTCGCCCGACGACCGGTGCTCGCAAAACGATGACAATCGCCCTTCGCCGTCGCCTTCTGCACGACGCCAATTTTGACCGTCCGAGGCAGGGCTGCGACAATGGACCCACCACGAGGGACCACCCGAGCGGGGGTAACTCAATTGGTAGAGTGCTAGCCTTCCAAGCTGGATGTTGCGGGTTCGAGCCCCGTCCCCCGCTCCACTTCCCCTCATTGCACCGCACGCCGAGCGCGATACAATCGCGCCCATGACCGACGACGAACTCGTCGCCCGCACCGATGCCAACTACTACGCTGCCATGCGCGCCCTCACGACGGTCGGCGCGCGCGGCGAATTGCGTGAGAAGGCCGGCGTGCTGAGCGTCTCCACCGGCGTGCCCATGGCGATGTTCAACATCGCGTTCGTCACGCGACCGCTCGCGGAACCGGAGCGCCAGATCGCCGAGGTTGTCGCGTTCTTCGACGAACGCAAGCTGCCGTTCATCCTCCGCATCCGCGAAGGCCTCGATGCCGCAGCGGAGCGCGCGTGCGAGGCGCTCGGCATGCCGTACAGCGACACCGTGCCCGGCATGGCGCTGGCCGATGCCACGCGCGCCACGAAGACCGCCGACGGCCTCGAGATCCGCACCGTCACCCGCCACGAGT
>JANPBN010000519.1:0-4728 GCA_031430415.1 Dehalococcoidia bacterium | reverse complement strand
CACGGTGTAGGTGTAGCAGTCGTACGCCTGCAGCACGTCGACATCGCTGATACCGATGCCGGCCATGCGAAACGCCGTCTCCTTCGACATCGGCGCGCCCGTCTGCGTCTCGACGTCCCATCCCTTTCGGCGCATGTCGCCCGGATGTCCCTGCCCCATGCCCCAGATGTACGCCGGCGGCTGCGCGAGATCTGGCGCCTCCTCGGCGCGCGAGACGATGACGGCGACGCCGCCGTTCGAGACGAGGCAGCAGTCGAGCAGGTGCAGCGGCTCCGCGACCCAGCGCGATGCGCGGTAGTCATCGAGCGTCATCGGCGCACGATGCTCGGCTATCGGGTTCATAGCCGCCCACTGGCGTTCGGCGACGGCGATCGCGCCGAGATGATCGCTCGTCGTGCCATACATCGCCATGTGGCGCCGCGCTGCGATGGCGTAGTGCGCGTTGATGCCGAAGACGCCGAATGCGGGGTAGAGGCCACCCATGCCGGTTGGCCGCGTCGGTCGCCCCATGCCGGCGTACGCGGCGCCACCGCTCTTGCCCGGCCGCAGCGGCGCATCGGCGAAGACGCAGACGACGTGGTTCGCCATGCCGTGGATGACGGCCATGGCGGCGTACTGCACCATGACGTTCGCCGTCGCGCCACCGACGTTCATGCTCGAGAGCAGGCGAAGGTGCGTCAGTCCGAGGTAGTTCTGGAGCCCGACGCCACCCATAGCGCCCGGCGATGTGACACCCGGATTGACGAGGAGTCCATCGATCTGGTCCTTGCGCAGGCCGGCGTCGGCGACGGCGCGCTGGATCGCCTCGGCGGCGAAGTGCGGCGTGTCGTGGCCGTATACGCGCCCCATCTCGGAGATGCCGAGGCCGGTGATCGCCGCCTTCGCCCGCAGTTCCGTCCCGTCCATGTGATCTCCTGTGGCGTTGTCGTCCGGCGTCAATATCGCCGGGCGCTGCCGTAGCGGCAAGCAGCGCGACGCGCGCGATACACTGCCGCGCGATGAGCCACAGCGCGACAGCAACGACGAATGGGGCGATGGCGGGGCTACGCGCGTGGCTCCGAACGCCCGAAGCCCGAGCGCTGGCGGCCGTGATCGTGCTCGCCGCGCTGCTGCGGTTGGCGCTCTTCCCCACGACGGCGTACCTCACCGAGGTCTTCACGGACGAGTTCACGTTCAAGCGGCACGTCGTGCTGATTCACGACAACGGGCTGCTCGATACATTCCGCGACACCAACACATCGTACGTGGCGTACCACTACCTGCTGTGGGCCCTCAGCCTGCCCTACGGCTGGTTCGGCGGCGCGTTCGACACCGATGCGCAGTCCCTCAAGTACCTGGTGAAGCTGCCGCCGCTTCTGTACGACATTGCGCTCATCGCCATCACGTACGCCGTCGCGCGCGTCGTGGCGCGCGGCGTGGCGCCTCGCGATCGCAGCGCGATGTGGCCGGTGGCGGTCGCCGCGCTCGTGGCATTTCATCCGGTCGTCGTCTATGACTCGGCGGTGTGGGCGCAGATCGACAGCGCCGTCGCCATCGCCGGACTGGGCGCGATCGCGCTTGCGGCGACGGGGCGACCGGAGGCGGCGTGCGCGGTGCTGGCGTTCGGGCTGCTGAACAAGCCGCAGCCGGTAATCTTCGTCCCGGTCGTGCTGCCGCTGATCCTTCGCCAGTCCGGCGTGCGCGGACTGGCGCGCGGCGCCGTCGCGGGTGTAGCCGTGATGACGGTGCCGCTGCTGCCGTGGCTGCTGACGGGCGATGCGGACCGGCTGCTGTCCGTGTATCGCAAGCTGTTCTCGAACAACAACGGCATTACGGCCCTGACGCAGAACGCATGGAACCTCTGGTGGTTCATCCCGTTCAGCACCGTACCCGAGGCGAAGGACGTGATGTTCGCCGGCCTCACGTACCAGCGTTTCTCGCTCGTGCTCTCGGCGCTCGCGGCCATGCTCGGCGCGGCGTCTGCATGGCGGCGCAACACGGTGGTGGGGGGCCTCGTCGCCGGCGCATACATCGCGCTGGCGTTCTACGTGCTGCCGACGAACACGCACGAGCGCTACATGTTCCCGTTCGTCGTCATGCTCGCGCCGGTGCTGGTCATCGAGCACCGGTTCCGGTACGTCTACGCCATCCTGTCCGCGACGCTGTTCCTCAACATGCTGCTCGTCGCGCCTCCCGTCCGGTCGTGGATGCTGCGATGGGACGACGCTCCCGCGACGCACTACGTCGCCGGGCTGAACGTGCTGATGTTCGCCGTGTATTCGTGGTGGTTGGCGAGTGATCTGTTTGCGCCTCGCGGCAGGATGGTGGCGGGCGCTGGCGATGCCACAGCAGCGGCGCCGTTGGAGTGACGGCCGGGCACAGCAGCTGTGCCCCTACACCTCGGACAGGCGGGCGGGGCCCTCACCCGGCCTACGGCCACCCTCTCCACGGCGTGGAGAGGGAAGCGCATGACGGTGCGCCGCGCTGGCCGAGACGGGCATGGCAAGCCATGCCCCTACGGCGTGGCTTCTTCGCTGGCGGCGAGCAGCGCGTAGAGACGCACGACGGCGGCGGCAGTGAGGATCGTCATCACCGGCATCACGGGGACGTGATAGCGCGGCTCGCCAGCGAAGACGGTGTGCAGCAGCACCCAGACCGCGAGCGCCGACCACATCGCCAGGGCGACGCGCGTGCGCGCCACGAGCAGCGGCGAGATCACGGTCAGGATCAGCAATGGGTACCAGTACAGGTCGCCGACGAGGACCCAGAAGCCGCGGCCGCCGCCGCTGATGCGCGTCAGGCCCAGGCTCTCCGACCAACGGACCGCCGGTTCGGCATCGGATCGCAGCAGATAGCCGACGCGCTGAAACGCCAGTTCGGCCTCGCGCCGAGGATGCGCTCTCGCGTACTCGAGCGCGCGCTCACGGCCGAGATCGTCGAACAGCAACTCTCGTTCCTTGAATGAGATGCCCGGTCGCTCAGCCCAGAGATCGGCGGGCACAACCGATGTTCCGGTGGAGTAGGGCGCGTGGGCGATGCGCAGGTTGTAGCCGAGGTTGCTGTTGATGAGGTACGGGCGGCCCATCACGGCCTCGTTCCGGATCGCCCACGGCACAACGACCAGCAGCACCGCTGCCCCGACGGGCGCCGCGACGCGGACGAGCGCGCGGACATCGAGGTCGCGCACGAGCAGCACAGCGACGGGTACGACCATCAGCGCGCCCTGCGAACGCACGAACGCCGTCGCGATCAGCGCGAGCCCGACGACGAAGTATGGGGCGATGCTCCGGCGTTCACCTGCCCACGCCGCCAGCGCCAGCGTCGTCGCGATGCCCAGCGTGAAGAGCGGCTCGCTGAACAGCGACGCCGTCCAGTACACCAGCGACGGCCCCACGGCTAAGATCGCCGCCGCCAGCAGCCCGACGCGCTCAGCGTCGCCCTCGCGACCAAGCCGCCACGCGAGATAGAACACCGGCAGCACCGTCAGCGCGCCGGCGAGCGCGTTGAATATCTTTGCGACATCCTGGTCGTCGCCGAAGATCACGTAGAGCGGCGCCAGCACGAACGGATACCCCGGCGCCCAGAACGCCGTGCCTTCGCTTTCCGGCCCGGCGACGAAGCCGCCGCCATTCGCATCGACCGCAACGCTGTAGCCGCGCCCATCCGCGAGATTCGACGCGGTGGCGTGGTAGTACTGCGGATCCGACATCGGCAGCAGCTGCGTGTCAGTCGCGCCGAGCCACGCGAGCCGCAGCACCAGCGCGAGCACGAAGACCGCCGCGAGCAGCCCGAGTGTGCGGGTGGAGATCGATGCCGTCACTGATCCGCCCGGGGTGTCGCCTCGCGGTCGTTAGGGCACGACGTGGCCTCCGGCGGCAGGACGCCCAGAACGTGACCGAGCGGTACGGTGCTTGCGATTTCTCGCGACAATGTTGTGCCCGCCCCGAACGCGTGTGAGTCGAAACTATTCCGGCGATTGTCGCCCAGAACATAGTAGCTACCGGCGGGGATCGTCAGCGGCTCTACGACATAGTTCGCGGGAGACAAAGCATATACGTCGTCGTCGCGACCTACGCCATCAATCGTGATCTGGCCATCGCGAACCGCCACGGTCTCACCCGGTAGACCGACGACACGCTTGATGAACGTGCGGTCGCGATCTTCTGGATACTCGAAGACGATCGTGCTCCAGCGTTCGATGGCAAGGTCGGCTGGGGCCCGTGCGACAATCGATGCATCAGCGCAGAACGCTGGCTCCATGGCGGCACCGTTTACGCTTCCGATCCAGACACCGTAATAGTCTTTGATCGCGTCGTCCCAGCGGCGGATGACAGCATCGAGTTCGTCGATTTCGCCCACGACGTCCGGGTCGCCTGGGTCGATGTCTCCACGCGCCATCGCCTCGACGAGCTCGTATCCCCGATCCCAAGCAGTGGCCCCGGCATCGTGCGCCTCTACAAGTCCATCTGGAGGCGTCATCTCGTCAAGTAGCTCAACACGTGCGTCGAGGATGCCTCTGGCCTCACGACCCGTCGCGTTTTCGGGAACCCGTAGCTGAGACAGCTCGATGTATTGATCGAGGTAGTCCGGCTGACCACCGCCGATCTTGTCGGATCCCCCGCTGCACGCACACAGAACCAGCGCGAGCGCCACGAGACAGCCGATCGACAGACGACGATTGCGCATTACGGTGATGTTAGCAGGCCACCACCTCTACGCCCGCTCCACGGCGAGCGTGATCTCGCGGCC
>JANPBN010000518.1:0-7362 GCA_031430415.1 Dehalococcoidia bacterium | reverse complement strand
TCGGGATCCTCGCGCTCGAGGTACAGCAATTGCGCGACCATCAGGTTCGCCACCGCGTCGTCGATGCCGGTGCCGAGGAAGATGATGCGCTCGCGCAGCAGCAGCGAGAAGATGTCGAAGGCGCGCTCGCCGCGGGCGCTGGTTTCGATGACTGACGGGATGATCATTCGGTTTCCTCTCGTGGTCCTGCGGTTACTCGCCGGCTGGTTCCGCCGCGGCCGTGGCCTTGGCATCGGACTTCTTGGCACGCTTCCTCTTCGGCTTGGTCTCCTCGGTGGCAGGGGCAGCGCCATCCTGCGTGGCGATCTCGACGAGCCGCGATAGCGTCTTCCGGGTCAGCAGATTCCGGCGGATCGTGTCCCGGCCGTTCTCGCTGCTGAACATCTGGCGAAGCTGCGGCGCCTGGGCTCCGGCAGCGGCCGTCATCTCTTCGATCTCGGACGCGACATCCTCATCCGTGACTTCGATATTCTCGGCTTCCGCGGCCTTGGACAACACCAGCGAACGCCTTAGGCGAATGTCCGCGATCGGCTCGAGTTCTGCGCGAAATTGCTCCGCCGTCTTGCCGATGGAGGCCAGGTAGCGCTCCATGTCCTCGGCCTTCTCCATGTGCCCGGCCTGGTCATGCAGGAGGCGGTCGACCTCGATCTCCAGCATCACCGGCGGAAACTCGATGTTCGCCCGATCCACCAGATCGCCGAGGATGGCGTCGTGGTAGCGGTTGTCCCGCTGCTCCTCCTCGTGCTTCTGGATGTCGGCGCGGATGCGGTCGCGAAGTGCCTCGACCGTCTCGAAGCCTTCGCCGATGGCCTTCGTGAAGTCGGCGTCCATCTCGGGAAGGACTTCCTCCTTCACCTCGATGACCTGCACCTTGAAATGCACCTGTTTGCCGTGGAAGCGCTCATCGCTGATGGCGTCGGGGACGTCGACATCGAACTCGACCTCCTCGCCCTTCGCGGTGCCGATGACACCCTCCTCGAAGCCCGGGAAGAGCACATCGCGCTCCTCGGTGAACTGCACCTCGGCCTCCTGCGACTCAATGAGCGACTCGTCGCCCACGGCACCCTCGACCTGAATGCGGATGACGTCGCGCCACTGGATGCCGCGCTCGACCGGCTCAAGCGTCGCGGAGCGGCGGCGCAGCGTCAGCAGCGTCTCGTCGACGCGCGACTCCTCGACGGTCACGGCTTCGGCTGGGACGCGGACAGCGGCGTAGTCGTTCAGTTCGACTGTCGGCCGAACGGGTATCGTCGCCTTGACGACGAGGGGTTCCGTCGTCTCGATGACGAGCCGGGGGCGCGCCACCGGATCGATGCTCTCGTCGGCCTCCACCGCCTCGCGGTAGATGTCCGGCACGAGGTCATCGAGCGCCTCATCGAGGATGCGCTCCTCGCCGAAATACTGGCGAACGAGGTTCGGCGGCGCCTTGCCCGGCCGGAATCCGGGCACCTTGGCGCGAGGCGACAGCTTGCGCAGCGCCTTCTTGCGGGCCTCGTCAACCCGCTCCTGCTCGACTTCGATCGTCATCAGGATCTGTGAATCGGGGATCTTCTCTGTCGAAACCTTCAAGCTGCTCCCAACCTCGGCGGCGGCAGAATTGCACCCGAAACAACAACGACGGCGCCCCGGAAAGCGCCGTTCGTCAGAAGCTGGATGAGCCGCCCGTCAAGTATACACAGGCCCCGCCGTTGCTTCGACGCGCCATGACAGTGGCAATCGATCCCGCCGTAGCGGCATGGCTTGCCATGCCCTCGCTGCGCCCAGCTTCCGATTTCCCGCCTGCGGCTTCCCGCATCCAGCCTCACCAGCCCTCCGGCGGCGCCGGCGACCACGAGAGCCCCAGCAGCGAATCGCCGTGGTCTCGGTTGACCTTCGCGAAGATCTCCCACTCGTCCGGCGCGACCTCGAGTGTCATATCCGGGTAGCCGATGGGCACGCCGCCGCCCTGCACGACGAAGGTCTCCGGATCGAAGCCCGGTGAGCCGTACACCTCAGCAATCGCAGCGCCGACCTCCCGTTGCCATGGCGTCGGCGGCACGCCGCGTTTCGGCACGACGCCCTGCCCCTGCTGCATCGTCCGCATCGACGCCGGATGCGCCATGCGGCCGCAGCGCAGCATCAGCCGTGTCGCGGTGTCGTGCGGCAAATCCTGCATCAACGCGAGTTGCTCCAGCTTGCCGAACAACCCACGTCGCCGGAACTGCGGGTCGATACAACAGATGCCGGCAAGCGTCACAAGTTGCTGCGGCAGCCGCGGCAGGTCGATGACGCGCGACTCACCGCACGCGAAGCCGGCGGCGGTCGCGCCCTGCATCGCCAGCGCGATGTACTTCAGTTTCGAGAGCGCCCTGTCGAGATATGCGGCGTTCGCCTGCCGGTACGCCGCTGCGAACAGTCCATGCACGCACGCGCGCTCGTCCGGCGTCAGGTCGGCGGCCGGTTTGACCTCGAACGTGAACTCGCTGAAATCGCGCCGGTCCGCTGGCGTCGTCATCGCGCCCTCGGGGTCAGGATGTCGCTCAGCGCATCGCCCAACAGGTTGAACGCGAAGACAAGCGACCCGACGGTGATGGCGGGAACAAGCAGCAACTGCGGATGATTCTCCAGCACCGTTCGGCTCGCGCCATCGGTAATAAGCGCGCCGAAGCTGGGATGCGGCGGCTGGATGCCGACGCCGAGGAACGTCAGACCGATCTCGGTCAGCGCGATCCCGCCCAACGACGCCGACGCGCCTACGACGACCAGCGGCAGGATGTTCGGCAGGATGTGCCCGAACAGGATGCGTTTCGTCGATGCGCCGCTCGAGCGCGCGGACAGCACGTACTCGGAGTCACGCAACACTAGCACCTGCGTCCGCACGAGCCGTGCGCCTCCAACCCAGCCGAACAACGACAGCACGAAGAAGATGAGGAAGTAGTCGGCGAACCCGGTATCGGTGAGCGGACGGCAGCGTTCGTCGCCGCCGCTGCCGGTCACGGTACATGCCACGCCCGGGAGCCAGCCCTCCACTCGCTGCACGAGGTCGACGAACTTCGGCCGCAGTGTCGCGTTGATCAGCACCAGCATCGGCAAACCCGGCAGCGACGAGAGGATTTCGCCGGTCCGCATGATCAGCGAATCCACCCAGCCCCGCCGGTATCCCGCGAGCATCCCAAGCGTCAGCGGCAGGATGATGAAGCCGGCCGCCATCGTCGCAGCGGTCACGATGACGGTCGTGCGGGCAGCGTACAGATTGCGGGTCAGCGTGTCGCGACCGAGGCGGTCGTGTCCCAAGGGGTGGCTCCACGAGGGGCCTACGAACGAGCGATCCAGGTCCGTGTCGGCGTAGTCGTACGGCGACAACACCGGCGCGAAGATCCCGGCGATGTAGAACGTGGCGATTACGACGAGGCAAACCACTGCAATCTTCTTGTGGAGCAGACGTCCGAATGCCCGCCGCCACGGCCCCACCGAAGGTCGCGCCAGCGACGGATCAGCGATGTCCATCGCCAACTCCGCGGCCGTCAACCGCGGCCCCCGGACGCACGGACCCGCGGGTCAATCACGATCAGCGCCAGGTCGACGAGCAGATTCGCGATCACGAACGCCGTCGAGATCATCAATACGATCGCAAGGATCACGTTGTAGTCTCTGCCTTTCACCGACTCGTAGACGAAGGTGCCGATGCCGGGGATGCCGAGCAGCGTCTCGGTAAAGAGCGCACCCTCGATGAGGCCGACGAGTGAGAGACCGATCACGGTCGTCATCACCGGCACGACCGAGTTGCGCACGACGTGGCGGATGATGATCGTCGACTCAGCCAGGCCTTTCGCGCGTGCGGTGCGGACGAAGTCTTCGTGCAGGGCGCCCATTGTCGCGGCGCGCGCGAGGCGGGCGACGCCCGCCATGCCGGGCAGCGAGAGCGCCATCGTCGGGATGATCATCGAGCGCGAGAACAGGCCATCGAAGCCGCCCGAAGGCACCCAACCCATCCTGTCCGAGAGGAAGAGCACCAGTATCGGCACTGTGACCAGTGAGGGAATCGACTGAAAGAACAAAAAGACGCTAATGATGAACGGGTCCGCCCACGTCCCCTGCTTCACCGCCGCGAAAATTCCGGTCGGGATCCCGACCAGGAACGTCAGCAGAAACGCCCAGAGACTGACGCGCACGGATACCCAGATCTTCGGCCGGATGACCTCTTGAATCGTGCGGTCGCGATAACTGAAGCTCGGACCGAGGTCGCCGTGCAGCACGAGCCGCTCTACGTAGATGCCGTACTGTTGGATGATGGGCTTGTCCAGGCCGTACTGCTTTCGGACGCGGTCGAACGCCTCTTCGTCGCGAAGCTGTCCCGAGTAGACGCTGACCGGGTCGCCCGGCCCCCAGCGCGTGATGTAGAACGTGGCGAATGAGACGATCAGCAGCGTGATCGGCAGGAACAGCAGGCGTCTGAGGACGTACCCCGCGAGACCATCCATGCCTCGCTACCCCCGCGCTACCGTTCGACCTGAACGTCCCTGAATCGCTCGACGATCGCCGCGGTGAACTTGAAGTTCTTCACGTACGGCTTTACGAGTCCATGGGTGGTATCGAAAAACAGCGGCACCCAGACAGCGTCGTCGATGATGATCTTCTCGATCTCCGCGAACAGTGCGAGCCGCTTCTCGGTGTCGGGTTCGATCCGCGCCGCTTCGATCTTGGCGTCCATGTCCGGGTTCGAATACCGGGTGCTGTTCTGACGGCTCGTGCTGTGGAAGAGCTGGTCGAGGACGTTGTCCGGATCCGGATAGTCCATGATCCAGCCCAGGTGGAACATCTGGTAGCGCCCCTCGTCGATGTCGCTGAAGAACGTCCCCGACTCCGCCTGTTCTATCTTCACGTCAACGCCGAGGTTGTCCTTCCAGAACTGGACGATCGCCTCCGTCGTCGGCCCGACGGTGGCGCCGGCGCCGCTTTCCGCGAGCGTGATCTCCGGCATGTTGTTCGCGTACTTCGACTGGGCCAACAGAGCCTTCGCGCGTGCCGGGTCGTACGGGTACGTCTTGTCCGTCGTCGTGTAGCCGGGCACGCCAGACGGGATGACTCCGCTGGCGATCGGCACCGCGTTCTCGAGGATGACCTCGGCGATCTTCGCGCGGTCGACCGACAGCGCGAACGCCTGGCGGACGTTCACGTCATCAAACGGCGGCACGTTCACGTTGAACCCGATGTAGTCGATCGACTGGCGCGATGTCTGGACGTACTCATCGTTCAGGTCGCTGCCGGGCTCCTGCACGCGCGCGAGATCATCGAGTCCGACACCCGTGATGTCGATGTCGCCGTCCTCGTACGCGACGAGTGCGGAACCACCCGACAGTTCGTAGCGCACGGTCTGGAGCGTCGGCGCGCCCAGGTGATGCTTGGCGTACGCCTCGAGGACGATGCGCTCGCCGAGCTTCCACTCCTTGAGCTTGTAGGGGCCGGTGCCGTTGGGCTTCAGGCTCCAGCGCTTCGGGTTCGCAGTGATCTGCCGGCTGTCGACGACGAACGTCGCCGGATAGGTCATCTTGTAGAGGAACGATGTTTTGGCCGCGTCGAGCGTGATCTGGACGGTGCTGTCGTTGACGACCTTCAGCCCCGCCAGTTCCGTCGCTCGCCCGCGCGAGACGTCGCGAGCACCGACGATGTCGCGCATGAAGTTCTCGGCGACGACCGAAGCGGTCCCTGGCGAGAGCGCGCGCTCGAACGAAAACTTCACATCCTCCGCCGTGACGGGGCGGCCATCCTGGAACGTCGCGCTCTTGTTGAGGGTGAAGGTGTACACCTTGCCATCCGGGCTGATGTCCCAACTCTCCGCCAGATCCGGCTGGATAGCCAGATCCCGGTCGAGACGCACGAGCCCCGAGAAGATCTCCACGATATAGAGCGCCGAGCCCGCATCCTGCGCCACAGCCGGGTCGAGGAAGAGCGGATCATCGCCGCGGAGACGCAGCTCGCCCGATGCAGGGCTCGTATCGCCGCCGTCGTCGCCGGAGTCTTCGGTCTTCGTCGCAGCTGGTTTGTCGCCCGAGCCGCCATCGTCGCCACCACTGGCGACCATGAGGAGCACGCCCGCGAGTACGAGAATGAGGACCGCCGCGACGCCTCCCACACCGAGAAGCAGCTTATTGCTCATGTTGGTTCCTCATTTCCCACGCATCCCGTCGTGAAGTCTACGGATCATAGCAAGGCAGGGTTCTCAGTGCATCGAGCCAGATCGCCCGCGATCAGGATGGCTGCAGCGGGGCGGGACATCTGTCGGCGAATACCCGAATCCGCACGGGAAGCGCACCCGTAGGTGTATCAGGCATCGGCCCGCGACGTTGTCATAGATGGCAATCACAATCCCGGGCGCAGGCGGGGAGGGTGCTATGATTCGGAGCGTTTCCGCCAGGTCCGCAGCCGCCCACTGGATGAAAATGACGGTATGACCGAAGAGATCTCCCCGCTTCATCCCGACGCCTTTCCCGTCACGAGCGACTCCACGCCCGCCGTTACGCCCACGGACGAGGCGCCGCGCGAACCGGCGAACGCGCCCCTGGCGCAGCGTATGCGGGCTGTCCACGCGGACTGGGCGAGCATCCTGACGCTCGCCGCGCTGGCGCTCATCATCGTATTCGCCGGGTATCTGCGGCTGACCCACGTCAACTGGGACGCCAGCGCCGTCAACGGCGCCGAGGGCAGCAGTGGGCACCTGCACCCGGACGAGCGCTTCCTCGCGTCGATCACGAACGACATCGGCTTTGCGTCGAGTCCGCTGAACTACCTCGACACGGACACGTCGGCGATGAATCCTTACAACATCAACCGGGACGGTGGACAGCGGCAGACGACGTTCGTCTACGGCACGTTGCCCCTCTTCCTCAACAAGATCGTCGGCGAGTGGCTCGACACCGACAAGGATGAGCAGGGGAACGCCAGCACGCACCTCTCGGCGCGCTGGATCGTCGATGGCCTCGACGCCATGCCCGGGATCGATCTCAACTACGAGGACGGCCGCGACGCCTTCGATGGAGGCTACGAGAGCAACCTCGTCGGGCGCACGCTCTCGGGGCTGTTCGACCTCGGCACGGTCGTGTTCATCTTCCTGATCGCGCGGCTGCTCGCGGATCGCCGCGTAGGGCTTCTGGCGGCGTTCCTTTACGCGCTGTCGGCCGCACCGATCCAGAACGCGCACTTCTTCGTCGTCGATCCGTTCGTCACGTTCTTCGCGGCGATGACGATCTACTTCGCCATTCGCTCGGCGCAGCGGGGCGGCTACGGCAACTTCGCCATGGCGGGTCTTGGCGCCGGTCTCGCCGCGGCGACGAAGATCACGGCGATCTCGCTGCTGCCCGTCGTCATCCTGGCCGTTGGCGTCTA
>JANPBN010000517.1:0-1741 GCA_031430415.1 Dehalococcoidia bacterium | reverse complement strand
CGCGGCCTCACCGATGACGAGGTGCCGGATCTTCTCGACAAGCGGGTTGAGTTTCGGCGAGTCAATCCCATACACCGGCCGCACGCAGTCGAAGCTGAGGTGATTGTCGAAGACCGGAATGCCGGTGAGCAGCCCGAGCTCGCGCGCCACGGTCAGCTTGCCGACGGCGGGAGGGCCGTAGATGTAGATGAGTTTCATCGCGCGGCCTCCGCTTGCTTGCGTCCCGGCCGTCGCAAGGGCGCGGTGAGTGTGGCGCCCTCCGGCACATCGCCCAGAATATAGGGCGGGCCGTCGCCGTGGGGGTGCGGGCGATCGGCCGGGTTGTAGAGGCCGCACCGTTCGAGCGAGAGGCAGCCGCAGCCGATGCACGACGACAGTTGGTCGCGCAGCCGCTCCAGCGTCTCGATGCGCGCGCTCAGGTCGCCGTGCCATCGCCGGGAGAGGCGCGCCCAGTCGGCTGGCGTCGGATCGCGTCGATCCGGGAGCGTCGCGAGGGCCCGGTGGATCTGCTGCAGCGTCACACCCATGCTCTGCGCCACGCGGATCAGCGCGACTCGCCGCAGGACGCTGCGCCGATAGCGTCGCTGGTTGCCGGGCGTGCGCTCCGCGGCGATGAGTCCCAGCGACTCGTAGTAGCGCAGCGCCGAGGCGGCGACGCCACTTCGCTTCGCGAGTTCGGAGATGGTGATGTGGTCGGGCAGTGGTGTCAACCAACTTCCTCCGGCAAGGGGCTTGACCTCAAGCATACTTGAAGTTCTATCCTCACGTCATGACCCACGAAACAGCCGCCTACCCGACGCCATCAACTGCCCGCCCAGCGCCCATGGAGTACGCCGACCTGCGCCGCCTGATGAGCCTGATGACGGGGGACGAGAAGCACAGCGCCATCGCCATGTCGACGCTCGACGTGCTGTGGGTGCTCTACGACCGCATCCTGCGCATCGACCCCGCGCGCCCGGATGATGATGCGCGCGACCGCTTCCTGCTCTCGAAGGGGCACGGGCAGATGGCGTTCTATGCCGTCCTCGCGGCGAAAGGCTTCATCGACGAGGACACGCTGCGCACGTGGGTGCGATACGACTCGATCCTCGGCCTGCATCCGGACCGGAACCTGGTGCCGGGCGTCGAGATCTCGAGCGGGTCGCTCGGTCACGGGCTGCCACTCGCCGTCGGGCGGGCGCTGGGACTGCGGGCGCGCGGCACCCGCGCCGCGAGCGACGGCGGGCCGCGCATCTTCTGTCTGCTCGGCGACGCGGAACTCGACGAGGGCACGAACCAGGAAGCGATCGTCGCCGCGGCCCGCTTCGGCCTCGATGCGCTGACGGCCATCGTGATCGACAACCGCTCGTCGTCGCTCGGATGGGGCGGCGACATCGCCCGCCGCTTCACGCTTGAGGGCTGGTCCGGCGACACGGTGGATGGGCGCGATCACGACGCGATCGAACGCGCGCTCACAGCGTCGCATGCCGGCGTGCCGCACGTCGTCGTTGCGACGGTGGAGGAGAGGGAATGACGTCCGATTCAATGCGCGAACGATTCGTCACCGTCGTCACCGAACTGCTGGATGAAGATCCGCGCCTGGCCGTCGTGCTGGCCGAGATCACGGCGGATCGCTTCCGTGCGACCGGTGCCGCCGCGCGGTATCCGGATCGCGTCATCAACGTGGGCATACGCGAGCAACTGATGGTCAACGTTGCGGCGGGCATGGCGCTCGAAGGCATGCGGCCGATCGCGCACACGT
>JANPBN010000516.1:0-1503 GCA_031430415.1 Dehalococcoidia bacterium | reverse complement strand
GCGTCCTTCATCGTATTGTTCGTCGGCTTTCTGTACTGGATTCGCGGCAAGCGGAACCCCGACGGGCTGTATATCGGCGTCGTCGCGCTGCTGACGGCGTTCACGCTGTGGGGTCCGGTGATCCCGCTCGGGCAGCTGTTCCTGCGGGAAGGCTGGTTCGATGGCGTGCGCTTTGGCAGCCCGGGCGCGCTCACATCGATCGTCAGCGTGGTATACGACCCGGTCGTGCAACGCATGGGCGATCACCTGCCGGACCTGGCGATGTTCGCCATCGGCATCGGTGTGCTGCTGCTGAGCTTCAGCATCTTCGATCGCGTGCTTCCGGATCTCGAACAGCCGGGGCCGCGGTTCGAGCGCGCTTCGGCGATCCTGCATCAACGCTACATGATGTTCGTCTTCGGGCTGATCGTCACGGGCATGACGCTGTCCGTGTCGCTGTCGCTCACCATCCTCGTGCCACTGACGCTCAAGGGGTACGTGAAGCGCGACAACATCATCCCCTACGTGATGGGGGCGAACATCGCGACGTGGGTCGATACGCTGTTCGCCGCGCTGCTGCTCGATGAGCCGCGGGCGTTCACGATCGTGTTCGTCGAGATGATCACGGGCGCGGCGGTCTCGCTGCTCGTGCTAATCGTCTTCTACGGTCCATACAAGCGCGCGATCCTGCATCTGGCACACCTGGCGACGCGCGACAGGCGAGGATTCGGCATCTTCCTGAGCGCGGTGCTCGTCGTCCCGGTCGTACTCTTGTTCGTATAGGGCGCCAGGGGCATGTGATACGATCCTTCACAGAATGATGCGCCAAGTCACCTATCGCATGGCGATCAACGCCTTCATCTTTACGGGACTCTGGTTCGCCATTGGCGCCATTGCTCTCTGGTCGCCGATTCCGGGCGCGCTCGGCATCGCCGGGCCGATGTTCACGGCCTGGTTGTTGCTGCTGTTCGCGATGCTGGCGGTGGCCGGAGGGATGCTCACGGCCGCGGCGTTGAACGCTGCCTTTCCACTCGAAGAAAAGCGGCAGAGGCCGCCGGCCTGGACGAAGCAACCGCGCCCCGTACGATCGGACAGCGCACAAGCGCCGATCTGGGCGCCTCCGGCGCGGCCAGCGGCGCCCGCAAGGCCACCGGCGAAGGCGAGTGGCGAATCCCCTGGCCGGACGACCGGCGGACGCGAGAGCTGACGGCATGGCAGTCGTCCACATCAACGGCATCGACATGTGGTACCGCGACTCGTTTCGCGTGCCTGCGGATGGGCAAGTGTTCGCGTACTCGCACGGATTCGCCAGCGCAACGGCGGGGGCGGCGCCGATCTTTGCCGATCTCATTGCGGCGCTCGCGGAGATGAAGATCGCCGTGCTGGAATACGACATCCGCGGCCACCACAAGACGGAATGTCCCGACGCAGCGACGTTCAGCATGCCGCAGTACGCCGCCGACCTGCGTGGACTGCTCGATCACTTCGGCATCGAGCGCGCGTACATCGGCGGCGTGTCGATGG
>JANPBN010000515.1:0-2137 GCA_031430415.1 Dehalococcoidia bacterium | reverse complement strand
GGCAAGGGCCGGGAGGCCACGCATCGAAGCTACGGCCGCCGTGCATGAGCGGCCTTTAGGCACAACATCCGAGGAGGCTCCATGGGTAACCGGCTCGAAGGTAAGGTCGCCATCGTCACGGGCGGCGGACGCGGTATTGGGCGCGGCGAGTGCCTGGCGCTGGCCGCCGAGGGCGCGCGGATCATCGTCAACGACTTCGGCGGAAGCGCGGCGGGCACGGGCGGCGAGAAGGGCCCGGCCGATGAGGTGGTCGACGAAGTCAAGAAGATGGGCAGCGACGCCGCTGCCAACTACGACAACGTCGCCGACTTCGAGTCGGGCAACCGGATGGTGCAGCAGGCGCTGGACAAGGTCGGCCGCCTGGACATCGTCGTCAACAACGCCGGCATTCTGCGCGACAAGATGATCTTCAACCTCACGGAAGAGGAATGGGACATCGTCCTCGCCGTCCACCTCAAGGGTCACTACAACCTGAGCAAGCACGCGTCGGTCGTCTTCCGTCAGCAACGCGGCGGTGTCTTTGTGCACACGGCATCGGAATCGGGACTCGGCAACCGTGGCCAGGCGAACTACGCCGCCGCGAAGGAAGGCATCGTCGGCCTCTCGCGCACGATCGCGCGTGACATGGGCGGCTACGGCGTCCGCTCGAACGCCATCCGCCCGCGCGCCGGCACGCGGCTGGTTATCAGCGACGAGATGCGCGAGGCGGCGGCGCGCGGTGGCGCTGCAGGCATGCAGGGATTCCAGGCCCTCGAGGCCTTCGGAAACGCCAACCCGCCGGACGCGATCGGCCCGTTCGTGGCCTGGCTCTGCACCGATGCGGCATCGAACGTGAACGGTCGGGACTTCATGGTCAGCGGTCCGCTGATCGGCCTGTACAGCCTGCCCGAGATCGAGAAGCGCATCACCAGCGACCCGGGCCACGTCTGGAGCATCGACGAACTCAACGACAAGATGGCCGCCGTGACGGGCGAACTCCGCAACATGTGGCCGAAGAAGGAAGACAAGCCGGCCGGGTAGGCGCTTCTGCAGCAAGCTTGAAAGCTCAAAGCCCCGGCCGCTGCGGCCGGGGCTTTGTCGTGCTCATCGGCGGACGTTGGACGTTGGAGGTTGGTCGGGGCCGAGCGGCACGTTGTGCTTTCGGCCTTCACTGACAGGCTCCTGCCATACTGGTGTCAGGAGTGATCAGCACGAACTCGACTTCCTGACACAATGGTGTCAGGAGGCGGGGTGTATGGTGCCATGGACTCGCCGCGACATAGCCGGCGAGCACAGCGCAGAGGAGGCATTCGAGTGAAGGTCAACAACGTATTCGTACAGGTGACGACGGAGAACCCGCAGGCCCTGATGACGTTCTACCACGAGATCGTCGGTATCCCGAAGGCCGAAGGCATGGGGGACTTCGCACTCAACGCGGGTGGCACGACGATCGGGTTCGACGCGCACAGCGAAGTCAGCGGCAGCGTCAAGGAGCCGGCGCGCATACTGCTCGACCTCTTCGTCGACGACATCAAGGCCGAGCAGAAGCGCATCGAGGGCCACGGCGTGAAGTTCAGCCGCACCGAGGGCCGTGAGGAGTGGGGCGGCGTCATCTCCACCTTCGCGGACCCCGACGGCAACCTCCTGCAACTCATCGAGTACCGCCCCGAATAACGGCCGGCCAACGCAACCCGAAGGAGTGCCTGTGAGGCGCGCCGACCGGCTCTTCCAGATCATCCAGCTCCTCCGCCGCAAGCGCGTCCTGACGGCCGCGACGCTGGCGGGGGAGCTGGAGGTGTCCGAGCGGACGATCTATCGCGACGTCCGCGATCTCGTGCTCTCGGGCGTGCCGATTGAGGGCGAGGCGGGCGTCGGGTACATGCTGCGGCGCGGCTTCGACCTGCCGCCGCTGATGTTCAGCGAAGCCGAGATCGAGGCGATGGTCCTCGGGGCCCGCGTCGTGACGTCGTGGGGGGACCCGGCGCTGGCGAAGGCGGCCGGCGACGCGCTGGCGCGCGTCGAGTCGGCGCTGCCGGACCGTCTGCGCGACCGGCTTGCGAGCACCCGCCTGTACGCTCCGGGCTTCCACGTGCCGCAACGGACCGTCGAGACGCTGGCATCGCTGCGGCAGGCGATCGATGTGCGCCACAAGGTGCAG
>JANPBN010000514.1:0-6460 GCA_031430415.1 Dehalococcoidia bacterium | reverse complement strand
CGCGAATGACGACGCGCGACGCAAAGTCGCCGACCACCTTCAGTGGCTAATTGGCGCGATCGCCCTGCGCCGCGCGCATCGCGATAACCCGGTGTTTCGCGATACTGCTCCGGTAGCAGCGCGGCGATGTGCGCCATGATCTCAGCCGTGTCGGCACGAAGCGCCGCGGAATTCGCACGACCGTCCTTGCCCAGCACGAATGGCTCGCAGATCACGACGCGAATGTGGGGGATGCTGCGCGGCCGGAAGAAGACGCCCGGCCAGGCGTTCCCTCGGTGCCGGTTGGTCTTCGGTGGATTCGCCGCCGGCGATCTGGTGATGTTCCAGCAGGTGGGGTTCGGCGCCGGCGTCGCCGTGCTGATCGATGCCACGATCGTCCGCTCGATCCTGGTGCCGGCGAGCATGAAGCTCCTCGGCGACTGGAACTGGTACCTGCCCCGCTGGCTCATGTGGCTGCCCGACGTGCGCGTCGAGTCCGACGGACGCGGCTCGCAGCCCCTGGCTCCCGTCGGCTCCGCCGTGCAGCCCACCATCTGATCCTGGCGCGGGGCCGCGCCCGGCGTCGCTCTCAGCCGTCGAGGCCCAGGATCCGTTCGCTCACGCTCCAAAGACGCTCCGCCGTTTCGGGATCGACGGCGTGCGGCATCACGCCGAGCGCGAACGAGCCCCACGGGTTCGCCTCGAGCTCCTGCGTCACGAGCGGCGCGATGTCGCAGTTGTGGCAGTAGAGCCCGCCCATGCCATCGAGCTGTGGGCTTGTTGCGCACCACACGCTCGTCGCCGCCCCTTGTTCGACCGTCTTCTGGTTCTTCGCCGGATCGACAATTGGCTTGCCCTCGTCATCGACGAGCCCGGCGGCGCGAAGTACCTCCGTGGGCACATTCTGCGACAACCCCGTCCCAACGATGGAGCCGGGGTGCAGAGAGAACGCGCGTACGCCGTCCGCCTCGCCTCGCTCGTCAAGCGCGACGGCGAAGAGATTGTTGGCTGTCTTCGACTGCGCGTACGCCAACTGTGGCGCATACTCGCGGCGCTCGAAGTGCAGGTCCTCGAACACGATGGGCGCGCGGCTGTGCGCCCACGCGGAGACTGCCACGACTCGCGCGCCGTTCGCTCGGCGCAGCGCCGGAAAAAGTCGCGCTGTGAGCTGGAAATGCCCCAGATGGTTCGTCGCCATGTGCGACTCGAAGCCCCGGCTGTCCCGCCTCAGCGGTGCGCCCGCTATACCCGCGCTGTTGACGAGGATATGTAACACGCCGTGCGTCGCGAGAAAGCTCTCAGCAAAAGCATCGACGGATGCCGGATCGAGCAGATCCATCGCCGCGACCTCGACGTCGAGACCCTGCAGCGCCCGAACTGCCCTCTCCCGATCTCGCGCCGGAACGATCACCTGCGCGCCCGCGGAGCGCAGCACGCGCGCCGTCTCCAGGCCGATTCCGGAATAGCCGCCGGTAACGATCGCAATTCGCCCCGACAGATCGATGCCCTTCATCACTTCGGCTGCCGTTGACGCGGCGCCGAATCCGGAATCGACGGGTTGTTGCAACGCTCGCACCGCACACCTCGGGTTTCTGGTTCGCGACCAGTCTACCTCCGCTCATCTGATGGCGAGCGACATCTTCGTCGGGCTCCCGCTAACCATCGCCCGGCCACTCGGATTCGCGGTTCCCGACGCGGTCGCCCAGCTCGCGCATGCGGAGGATGAGCGGCTAGGGCTAGCTTGGCGCCGGCCGCGCTATTGCAATCCGGTGTGCTGGATCACCAACTCCGCGTGTTGACTCTGGTGAGCCATGCCTGCGACAACCCCTCGCACGGGCCGAACGTCATCGTAGTCGCGGCCAGCCGCGACGACGATGTACTGGTCGTCGACGTATCCGCCATGCGTCGGGTCGAGCCCCACCCATCCGATGTCGTCCCGGAACACCTCGGCCCATGCGTGCATCGCCGATGCCTCGACGCGACCGGGCACGTCGCCGTTCGTGTACACGTAGCCGCTCACGTATCTCGCCGGCCAGCCCCACGACCGCGCCGCCGCCAGGAACACGTGCGTGAAGTCCTGGCACACGCCCTCACCGGTCTCGAGAACCGTCTCGATCTCCGTCGTCGCGTCCGTGACGCCGATGCGGTACGTGAACCATCCGCGCAGACAGGTCAGCAGCGTCTCAATCGAACTCCATGCGCCGCTCGCAAGCCCGAGTTGACCGATCAGCGGCTGGACAGCCTCCTGTCGCACGCGCGAACTGTCGCTCCGGTACAGGAGCTCCTCGGCGGGCGAGACGGCTGAATCAGTCGCCTCCCCGCCGGTTTCGACGCGTGCCTCGACCGTGAATCGCGCAGAGCTGTGCCGGGTCGATTCGACGACGTCCACGCGCGTTCCCCACCCGTCCGTGTACGACATCGTGCGGACCCCTGGCTCGGTACGAAGTGCCGCGTGGCGAACAACGAGCCCCGGCCTGCTGCGCGGAACCATGCGCACCGCGGTCAATGAACCCGAAACGCCCGGGTCGTAGTCGTATTGCGTGGTGTACGAGAGCTCAAGCTGCACCGGCGGCCGCCCAGAAGAAGCACCGTTGCACCGAGTCCGTCACCAGCGCCAGGCGGCGCTGCACGTCGGCGAGCTGTTCATGCAGTCCCGCTTCGATCAGTGACTCAGGCGTATTGAACCGGAGCTGATTCTGCAGGCTGGTGATCAGCCGCATCGGCTCGTTGCGGAGCGACGCCTCCGCGCCGGCCGTCGCCGCGTCAAGCGATCGCAGAAGCTCATCGACAGCAGCCCGAAGCGAGCGCGGAAACATCGGATTGAGCAGGAGAAAATCCACGACTCCCGTCGCATCCGGGCCGAGGGGCCACAGCTGAAGGTACGCCTCCCAGCCGGACACACTGCGCAGCAGTGCCACCCACTGGAACCGGTCCAGCGGCCCACCCACCTCTTCATCGCCGTTCATCAGGACGTGGTACTTGGAGTCCACGATGCGCGTGACCATGTCGGCCCGCTCCAGCGATGCTCCGACCCACAGCCAGTGCAGCCCTTCGTCGTGAAGCGACGTCTGGCGGATGGCGCCTGCGCAAAGATTCGTGCCGGTGCGAACCGTGTCGCAGAACTCGTAGAGACCGTCGCGCGTGATCAGGTGAATGCTCGCTTTCGACACCGTGTGATACAAACGGTTGATCGCCATCCATGTCTCGCTCGAAATGAGATTGCGGACGCTCCGCGCGTTTTCGCGAGCGGCGCCGATCGACGAGACGATCGACGACGTGTTGTTGCGATCCAGCGTGAGAAAAGCAATGACGTCGGTTTCGTCGTAGCGATCGTGCGACGCCTCGTACCTGGCCGTCGCGCCGAGCGTCGCGACCAGCGCTTCCCAGGTGTTCGTCGCACCGGCGAGGTCGCCCGCGGCCGGGTCGAGCTTGCCGTGGTACGTCACCTCCAGTAGCCGCGCCGTGTTCTCCGCGCGCTCGACGTACCGTCCCAGCCACGACATCGACTCTGCCACGCGGCTAAGCAGCATTGCGCACCCACGTGTCCTTGCTGCCGCCACCCTGAGACGAGTTCACGATGAACGAGCCTTCTCGCAGTGCCACGCGCGTCAGGCCGCCCGGCAGCACCCACGGCTCCACGCCGTCATACAACACGAAGGGCCGCAGATCGATCCGGCGTGGCTGCCACGTGCCATCGATGAGAGCCGGGCATGTCGAGAGCCTGATCAGCGGTTGCGCGATGTACGACGCGGGATCGGCAACGATCGCTTCGCGCAGAGCGGCCAGTTCAGCATCATCACTGCACGGCCCGACGACGACGCCGTACCCTCCCGACGCGTTCGTCGGCTTGACGACGAGATCCCGCAGGTTCGCCAGGATGTGCTCGCGCGACCTCTCTTCCGCCGCGTGGAACGTCGGCACGTTCGGAAGCACGAGCTCCTCGCCCAGGTAGTAGCGAATCATCGCCGGCACATACGGATAGACCGACTTGTCGTCGGCGATGCCATTCCCGATCGCGTTCAAGAGGCACAGCCCACCGGACCGGTAAACATCGAGCATCCCAGGCACGCCGAGAACTGAGTCGGACAGGAAGTTCAACGGATCCAGGTAGTCGTCATCGATTCGGCGATAGATCGAACCAAGAGCTTGCGGCCCGCGCGTTGTCTTCATCACGACGCGGCCGTCCTTCACCATCAGATCGCGCCCCTCGACGAGTTGCACGCCCATCTGCTTGGCAAGGAATGTGTGTTCGTAATACGCGGAGTTGTACGGCCCCGGCGTGAGCACGGCCGCGGGCCCTGCGACGCCGCATCGTTGGATCAGCGCGTGCAACCGCGATGCGTAGCTGTCGACCGGACGGACTCCCGAGGCGTGAAGGAGGCGCGACATCACGCGTGCGGTGACGAGACGGTTCTCGATGACATACGACACGCCGCTTGGCGTCCGGAGGTTATCCTCGAGCACGTAAATCGTGCCATCCGCGTCGCGGACGAGATCGGAGCCGCTGATGTGGGCCCATACGCCCCCGGGCGGCGTGAATCCGTGCATCGCCGGCTGGTAGTTGGACGATCCGAACACGATTTCGCGCGGAATCAACCCGTCGGTGAATATCCGGCCCTCGTTGTACGCGTCCTGCAGGAACAGGTTGAGCGCCATCAGCCGCTGCTTCAGCCCTCGTTCGATATGGAGCCATTCCGCGCCATCGATCACCCGCGGAATGATGTCGAACGGGAAGATGCGCTCGGTTCCAGCCCCTTCGGCGTACACCGTGAACGTGATTCCCTGGTTGAGCAGGGAGATGTGCGCGCGCTGCTGTCGGTCAGCGAACTCCTCGTTCTGCAGGGCGGTCAGCGCCTCATGTATGGCCCGGTAGTGCGGCCGCGGGACGCCCGGTCGTTCGAACATCTCGTCATAGTCGGCGGTGGCTTGATACTGTGAGATAGGCACCGTCTGTGTCTGGATCATCGCCTCGAACAGTAACAACGGTTTGTGTCCGGAACGTTTCCTTGGTGCGACGATTGTGATCCGCGAGACGAACGACGCGGCCGGACTGACTCAAAGTGGAACGGGGTGAACCATGGCAATCGCCACATGGTGGCAAGGGGACGCGCGTCCGCAACCTGCCGGACCTCAGCGGCTTCACCGCGGAGGGACGCACCGACCTGCAGCTCATCGCAGGAAGGATGGGCGATTGCCAGCGTCAAACGCGTCAGACGCATAGTAGGCCTTCGACCCAGGCGAGGCCGCAAGACTTTCTCGGAGCCCCGGCGCGTTCCGTTGCCAGAACTCGCGGTTCCATGTCCGGAACTCCTCAATATTGGAAGCAACCGCCCCGGGAAACCCCGGCTTCGCGGCGAGCTGATGTGCCACTTCCACCGGCGACGCGCCGTAACGCTCCATCTCCAATCGCGGGCGACGGAAAATGCTGTCCAAGAATCCTAGGTAATCGGCCTCGATGTCACGGACAGCTCACACGACCACCTCGAGACATTATTGAGCGTCAGAGGCTCTCGGCTTCTGGCCCCCATGAGTGTCGCCATTACCCTTCCCGCCCCAACCGCTCCATGAGCGACCACCCCGCGGGAAGGGCGAGGGATGCGGCGACAAGCTTCGCAAGATCTCCGGCGATGAACGGCCAGAGCCCGTAGTCGAGCGCCGTCGCCCACGAGATCGGCAGGCCGACGATGCTGAACTAAGAGTCGGGCGTGAAGATTTCGTCGATCACCATCAGCCCGCCTTTATGCAGCAGCGTTAAGCCGCTGACATCCGTCGTCACGACAACCGCGTTCATAGCATTCGCTCCCAGTATTCATATGCAAGATTTTGCATGGCTTACCTCGCACAGAGTAGCCGTTCATTCACTCCTGTGTCCAGTCGGAACCGCAGCGAGCTTGGCTCAGGTGAGCAGGCGGCTCAGTTCAAAGTAGAGCGGGATACCGAGCGTCACGTTGAATGGAAACGTCACCGCGAGTGGCAGCGTCCCGTAATAGCTCGGATTCGCTTCTGGGATGGACTGACTCACGGCGGCCGGTGCGGCGATATAGGAGGCACTCGCTGCCAGGACCGCGAGCAACGTTGTACCACCGTGGCTGAGTCCCACCGCAGCGCCCACGCCGATTCCCAGGCACGCCCCGATGAGCGGCATGTAGATGGCGAAGGCAGCCGGACCCCACCCCATACCTTTGAAGTCACCAAGCCGCGCGCCGGCCTTGAGCCCCATCTCCAGCAAGAACAGGGTGAGCAGCCCAGCAAACGGGTCGATGAAGAACGCGCCGGTCTGAGCGTGTCCATCGGATCCGGACAGGACTCCGACGAGCAATGCGCCCAGCAGGACCACCACGCTGCCGCTGGTGAACAGGTGCGCGATCTCTCGTTCGGCCTCCACGGCGTTTCGGCGCGCCAGCCAGATCGCAACCATGATCGCAGGAGCTTCCATCAAGGCCATCATGGCGACGAGCTGGCCCTCATACGCGACGCCCTG
>JANPBN010000513.1:0-2184 GCA_031430415.1 Dehalococcoidia bacterium | reverse complement strand
GCCATCGGCCCGCGCCGCCGTCAGCACGATGCCCGTGCCGAGCGGCTTCGTCAGCACCAGCGCATCGCCCGGCAGCGCGCCGGCCTTCGCCAGCACCTGATCCGGATGCACCACGCCCGTCACGCTCAGCCCGTACTTCGGCTCCACGTCGTACAGCGTGTGGCCGCCGGCGATGACGGCGCCCGCTTCCGCCACCTTCTCCGCGCCCCCACGGAAGATCTCCGAGAGAATCGCCGGATCGAGGTCCTGCGGAAACGACGCGACGTTCAGCGCCAGCAGCACCTCGCCGCCCATGGCGTACACATCGCTCATCGCATTCGCCGCGGCGATGGCGCCGTACGTGTACGCGTCATCGACCACCGGCGGGAAGAAGTCGATCGTCTGGACGATCGCGATCTCATCCGTCAGCCGGTAGACGGCGGCGTCGTCCGGCCCATCGAGCCCCACGAGAAGGTTCGGGAAGTCAGCGGCGCGAAACGTGTGCTGAATCGGGCGCAGCACCTCCGCCAGCGTGGCAATGCCCGCCTTGCCGGCGCAGCCAGCGCACGACGCCAGGCTCGTCAGCCTGATCGCTTCTGTCACGTCGCATCACCCCCCACTCCGCGCGCTCGCCGCTGCGCTCACCGTAGCGGCGCGCACCCTCGCGCGGAAGCCGCGATGCGCCGATGTAAGACGCCGGTCCTGCCCTTTTCGCACGCGGCTGTCGTGAAATGGGAGATTGACAACTAATCACTGTCCGCGCAGCATGTGGATGTACGGTCGATGCGCCTTCGTCGTAAGGGCGACCCCGGGCGGGCGACATGATCCGGTGTTGCGACATAGTTTGCGGGCTTACCCCTCCATGGAACCTCAGCTAAACCGAAGACGCCCTGTGTCCAGACCTCCTGTCTCCAAGCCGCCGGCGAATCAACTTTGGCGATCGGCCGTTTTTGACGCCGTTAGATCCGCATTGGGCGCTGCGTTTCACATGTCAGGAATTGCCTATTCGATCCTACTAATTATCGTGCGGCCGCAGCCCACCGACACCGGGGAACCCATCATGTATCCCGTAACGGCCGTCTTGGGTGTTGTCGGGATCTGCTTCTTTGGCTATTGGGCAGTGCGGATGTCGACCCGCGCGCGCCGTCAGTATCAAACTCTGCCCAAGCGGTAACGCTCGGCTCGCGCTGCAAATCAGGACAGTAGCTCCTATGCAGGCCGCGGAGTTAACGCGCCGACCCCTCACCCCGACACAAACCGCTGCATCACACCGCCGCGTGGAGGCGTCGCCTCGTCGTATCGGCCATCCGTCCAGGCGGCGATGGTGCGGCGCCAGAACGCCTGCGCGCTGACGTTGCCCGCCATCTGCCGCACCTCCCAGCGTCCCGGGTACAGTGCGAACAGCCGACGCGCGATCTCGCCGCCGACGCCCCTGCGGCGATACTTCCGCATCACGAAGAACTCCGCCATATCCCAGACATCGGCGTCATCGCTCACCGCGCTGCCGCGATCGACGATCGCGAAGCCGCCGAGATGCCCCTCGACGACGATGAAGTACGGATGCCGCGCCGGGTTGTCCCAGCACTCGTCAAGGTCGAAGGTGTCGTAGCGGCCGTCCGCCTCGACGTCCCACTCCGCCCAGTCGGTGAAGTCGTGCAGGTACAGCTGCAGCAGGTTGGCCAGGGTCGGCTCGTCCTCGCGCCTCGCCTCGAACAGCTCGATGCGCATCGCGCATCGCCCATCGGCGCTCAACGCGCCGTCCAGCCGCCGTCGACGACGTACGACGACCCCGTCACGAAGGACGACTCGTCCGACGCCAGGAACAGCGCCACGTTCGCCACCTCTTCCGGCGTGCCGAGTCGGCCGAGCGCCGACTGATCCTTCATGTGCGCCATGAACTCCGCCGATTGCTGTAGCGGATCCGTCATGTTCGTGTCGATCCAGCCGGGGTTGATGCAGTTGACGCGGATGCCCTGCCGCCCGTAGTTCGTCGCGTAGTGCTTCGTCAATCCCACGACGCCGTGCTTCGCCGCGACGTACGCGCCCGCGAACGGTATCGGCACTGAGATCAGCCCCAGCATCGACGACAGGTTGACGATGCTGCCACCCCCGCGCGATGACATCGCCTGTACGCCGTGCTTGCATCCATACTCGACGCCGCTGAGATTGATGGCGATCGTCGTGTCCCATTCGCCCGCGCCGACC
>JANPBN010000512.1:0-5889 GCA_031430415.1 Dehalococcoidia bacterium | reverse complement strand
TTTGAACCTAAATCGGGCCGCTGATGCTCTCATCGAGCAGAGACGTGCGTCCGTTTGACAGCAACCCTGACAGCAACCGTTGCCGACTGATCCAGACGGATGCGGACGACCCCCGCGGGTTCGGCGCAATCCACGCTGTAGCGGTCGCCGAAATGGAAGCGCAACGTTTCCTCCCAAGGCCGTAACGGCAAGGGCAGCTTCGGCACATACCCTCATGGGAGAATCCCGAAAGGACCCGCCATGTTTGCTCTGCCTCAATTCCGCGCACTCTGCGTTTCGCTGCTTGTCGTGTCCGCTGTCAATGCATTCGCCTGCTCGGATGATGACGGCACTCCCGATCCCGGCACGACGCCCCGCGCTACGTCCGCCGCCGGACCTACCTCAGCGCCAACCGGCGGCACTGACGCAGACCCTGGCGTTACGATGACCGACGACACGCTTCAGGTGGAGGCGATCGAAGGGTTGGACTCGCCGACGCAAGTCGTGTTCCTCGGCGCCAATGACCTGCTTGTCAGTGAGAAGAATGGCCGTATTGTCCGAGTCACCAACGGCGCGGTCGTCGGACCGGTCCTCGAACTCGCCGCCAACTACGCGGACGAGCGCGGCGTCCTCGGCCTGACGCTCCATCCTCAGTTCGCACAGAACAACTACGTCTACGTCTACTGGACCTGGACGGGCCAAGGCGAGGTGCCCGGCGGGCTGCTCGGCGACGCGAGCGACAACATCGAACTTGTGCCTGCGAACGGCAATCGCATCGATCGATTCGTTTGGGATGGCCAGCGGCTGACGTTCGACCGCAACATCATCGAGCTTCCATCGCGGATCACTGACCTCACGCTCGATCGCCGCCGCGGTAACCACAACGGTGGCGTCATCGCATTCGGCCCGGACGGCAAGCTTTACGCAGTAAACGGCGATCACAACGTTCGCGGCGAGCTCACCAACGTGGCGGATGGTCCCTCAATCGAGGAATCGGGACTGGTCGGCGTCGTGCTCCGCCTGAATGATGATGGCAGCGCCCCTGACGACAATCCGTTCATCGCGGAAGGCGGAGATGCAGCCAAGATCTTTGCGTACGGAATCCGCAATAGCTTCGGCTTCGACTTTCACCCGTCCGGGCAGTTCTGGATGGAAATCAACGGCCAGGCGTCGTATGACCAGATCAGCCGCCTCACGGCGGGGGCCGATGCCGGCTGGATTCAGCTTCTTGGCCCTCCAAATCGTTTCGACGACTATAAGGCACGCGAAATTGATACCGAACGCAAGCTGGATAACCCTTCCTTCCCGCCGGAAAATCTCGCTGCCTCGAGCGATGAAGCGTTAAGCAGGCTCGTCCTCTTGCCCGGCGCGGACTACCAGGGACCGGCCTTCGCCTGGCAGAAGGCGGTAGCGCCGGCCGCGTTGCACTTCCTGCAGGGGACGTCGCTCGGTGATGAGTACGAGGGCGACCTGCTCGTCGGCGACGTCAACACGGGCACGTTGTGGCACTTTGAGGTCGCGCCCGATGGCATGTCGCTGATTCTCGAAGGGGCGCTGGCGGATGGCGTTAACGACAACGCGGATAGCGCTGTGGGCGAGATGGCGGACAAGATTTTCGGTGAAGGCTTTGTTGTCGCGACGGACATCGAGACCGGCCCCGATGGCTCGCTCTGGGTCACATCCATCGCGGGTAGCGCCGTCTACCACATCACGAAGCAGTAGGGGCCAGCGGAGGCGCTCAGCGATCCGCGATTACGCCCGAGGCATAGGCCCAAGCCTCTTAGCCGGTGACGATCGCCTACATCGCGGCGGTCGCTTCGCGCTGCATGGTCGGCGTCACGTGGCTGTAGAGATCCAGCGTGATCGCGATCTGGCTGTGACCGAGCATCTCGGAGACGATCTTTGGATGGATGCCGCGGCCGAGCAGAAAGGTGGCGGCCTTGTGCCTGAGGTCGTGAAAGCGCATGCGTGGCAGCCCAGCCAGCTTGAGGAGCAGCGCGAACGAGTTGCGGAGGAACTTCGTCGCGTCGATCGGCGCGCCCTCCTGATCGGTGAAGACGAGTTCGCTGGGCTGCCAGGCCGCGCCGACTCGCAGCCGTTCTTCAGCCTGTCGAATCTTGTGCTGACGTAGCGCCGTGAGCGCAGCCGCCGTGAGGCCCACGCGCCTGCGGGACTTCGTCGTCTTCGGCTCGGCGACCACTAGTCCGGACTTCAAGCGCTGGAGGCTTCCCCTCACTTCCAGCGCGCTTCCATCGAAGTCGATGTTCTTCCACTTCAGCCCAAGCAGCTCCCCCTCGCGCATTCCCGTCATCAGTGCCAACACGTACAGCCCCTCCAGCCGATTGTTGGCGGCTGCGCCAAGCAACGACCGCGCCTCGTCTGGCGTCAGCGTCGTCATCTCATGCCTCGTCACACGGGGAGGGTCGACGAGATCCGCGACGTTGCGCGGAACGACGTTCCAGCGCACGGCCTGGTCGAGTGACTTATGCGACACGGCATGAATGTGGTGAACGGTCGTCGGCGAGAGTTCCGGCTGGATGCGCTCGGCGTAGAGGCGCTGCAGGTGCTGCGGCGTCACCCCGCTGAGTCTCATCTTGCCGAGTGCCGGCGTGATGTGCAGCCGAACGTACTGTTCGTACCGTGTCCACGTGCGTTCGCGGATTGAGGGCTTTGTTGCGACTAGCCAGGATTGCATGAACTGAGCGACGGCCTGGTGCTCCGTGACGACAGGAAGTCCATCGTCGCGAGTCTTCTTCGCGGCGGTCAGCTTCCGCGCGGCTTCCTCGCGGTCCTTTGAGAGGAAGTGCTTCCGCTTTCCCTTGATTGTGATGGACGCGCACCAGCGTCCGTCGGCTCGCTTGTGGATGGAGCCTTCTCCGTTTGCTCGCTTAGCCATGATGCATCTCCTGTAATGCTCGCCGCCCATTCGAGTGCCTCAGAAACCAGTTCGCTGGCCGAAAGCCGTACACCTCGATCCGCCTCGAAAAAGTCCCGGTATCCGGTATCCGATGTAAACCTGACGAGATCCAACGGGGAAACCGGCTCGCCGAACCACGTCCCGCTTCGTCGCGACTCCAAGTCGTCATAGGTCATGAGCCACTCGAGGACGTCCGCGCGGAACTGCACGCCCGTCTCCTTCACGGCTAGGAATCGCGCCCACGACCATCGGACGCCGACGGGTGCATTGGGCCGGGCCTGTGCGACGCGCCAGAACCAGCTTGCGGCTCGAACCAACGGTCGTCTCGTGTGGTAGCGGTTCCATTTTCCTTGGACGTGCATCAGGAGCTCGAAGATGGCAGCGCTTGACTCCCGTGAGCCCCAAGGTTCTGCCCGCTGACACGATCAAACAATCGTGCGCGTTCGATGGCCGCGATCGATGGCCGCCTCCATTCAATTCAAGACTGACGTGCGAGGATCATGTCGTGTTACGGGAACGTCCCGTAACGCAACGAGGCATCCTTCACGATCTGATACTGCGCCGCTTCGTCGGGATCGTTGAAGTTGTTCTGGTCCATCCATCCCCAGGCGAACAGCCCGTACCTCGTCATTTCGTTGAGGAAGCTATCGGTCATCATCGCCGAGACGTCGGCCAGGAACGTCGCGTTATTGCCGGAGTTCGGCTTGTAGTGGGCGAGCATGACGGGCCCGTACGGGCTCAATGCCTTCGTCATGTTGCGGACATCGGTGACGTTCGCGGAGTTGTCCATGGCCTGGAAGCTCTGGAAGTCCATTTGCCTCATGACGCCGTCGAAGTGAGGTAGGAGCGATGCTCCGCCGCCCTTCGTCGCGTCGTTCCAGCGTAACTGCCAGCCGCCCCACCCGATGCTGACCTTCGCATTGGGAGCGTACAGGTGGAAGATGTCCTTGATCCCGATCATCTTCTGCTGAAGCTTCGTGTAGTACGCCTCAGATCCGGACCACTGATTGTCCGTGCACGGGAACGTCTGGAACTCGGTGAACAACGTCACGTACAGCTCCGGCCCGCTCGCCGGGCCTGCCCAGATCTTCGCGAGGCGAACCATGTCGGCATCAATGCCGTCGCTGATCGGGTACTGGCGTCCGCACGGCGTGCCGGTCTCGGCGCCGCCGCTCCAGACGACGACGTGCGCGGCGCGCCCGGTTCCGTAGATCTCGTTTGCGATGTAGCCGGAGTCCTTCCACGACTGCAGCCAGTTCAGGTCTGACGGACCGTTGTACCAGCTGGTGTACATACCCAGAGGCGCCGCGATGTTCAGCGGTGATCCGTCCGCGACATTGGGCTCCGGGCCGAGGCTGAACAGGAGCCGGGGCGTACCCGCTGACGGCGTCGCGGTCGGCGTGGGCGTAAACGGTGACGAACAGGCTCCGAACCGCTGGACGATACGCGACAGGTCGATCGCGTTGATGGTGCCGTCGCCGGTCTGGTCGTAGTTGCCGAGTCCGACAGCCACAGCTCCGTACCGCTGCGCGAGCTGGCTGAGATCGATCGCGTTCACCGTCCGGTCGCCGTTCACCGAGGCCACCTCACGGGCGTCTCCGCAGCCGTCAGCGTCGCTGTCCGCCACGAGCGGGTTCGAGGTTTGATAACGCACCTCGACGCCGTCGAGGGTACCGTCAGCGTCCGTGTCCAGCATCGCCGGGTCGGTATTGTAGATCGCCTCACAGAAGTCAGGCAGCCCGTCGTTATCGTTATCGGGATTAGGAAGACTGGCTACGACATCGCTGAGTGGCGAACGTGGATCGGTCCCGCACGCGACTTCGGTTCCGTCGTTGGTGCGGTCGCCATCGGTATTCGTGACGTAGACGCTGGTGCCGAGCGTCGTCTCGGCGCTGTTGCTCAGACCGTCTCCGTCGATGTCGTCGTCACAGGCGTCTCCGTCGTCGTCGCCAACGGGGTTGGTCGCGTCGTCGTAGGCAGGCACTGGCTTCGGAAGAAGAATCTTCTCGGCGTTGCGGTTGGCCTGGTTCCCGTTGACGATGTCCACGCAGTTGTCGCTCACGTTGGACACACCGTCGCAATCGGCATCGCTTGCGCAGCCGGTGTTCTCAGTGAAGACCTCCGCCGCTGCGAGCCCCGGAGCGACAACGGTCCATGAGCCCGGCCCGGCCGCCAGCGTGTCACTGCCCCGCATCCGATGTCCGGTTGCCGCGGCCAGGAGAAGGAGTCCCAATAAGGTGACGGCCAGACGCATTCAGATCACCCCTGATCCGAGAAGGTTCGCTGAAGCACGATCCTAGGCGACATTCAGCCGGGCGTCTAGTTCCAGATGGTCAGGTACGGGGCCATTCACTCGCGCGGCGGCGGCTGTCAGGCAGCGCAACTGGCAACTCAAATGTTGCCGGACGCGAGGCACGGAACACGATTCTGCCATCGTGTCGCGGTCTAGCCCGCACGCCAGTCGACAACGTAGACGCTGTGCTTACCACTCAATCCCTTAAGTTCTACCTCTCGCGGTTCGCCGAAGGTCGATGCACTTACGCCGCTCTCCACGAGCGAACGAAGCAACGATGAGACGAGGATCTCTCCGCCGAGGGCCTTTCCCGCAACACGTGACGCGAGGATGACGTTCTTACCGTAGAAGTCGTCGCCGTCCTTGATCGCTTCTCCAGCGTGGAGACCGATGCGCACCTTCACGTGCTCGCCGTTCGTTGCGTTGTGCCCGTCGAACGCACGCTGGATGGCGATCGCGCAGTCCAGCCCCTTCTTGGCGGATTGAAAGGCGACCATGAAGCCGTCGCCCATCGTCTTCACTTCATAGCCGCCGTAGGCCTGGAGCTGCTCGCGGATGAGGGCGTTGTGCTTGCGCAGCAGCTCCTGCCACGCCTGGTCGCCGAGGCGCTCCGTCAACACGGTCGAGTCCTCGATGTCGCTGAACATGATCGTAACGGTGCCGTCGGGTGCGGCGTGGGCGGCGATGTCGGGGCGCTCGC
>JANPBN010000511.1:0-5472 GCA_031430415.1 Dehalococcoidia bacterium | reverse complement strand
AACGCGCTCGGCATTTTCCCGCTCGTCGCCGCCGGCTCCGTTGCCGATATCTTTGGTGTGAGTCCGGTGCTCTTCGCCATTGCCGTCGCGATGGCGACGATCGCCGGGGTCAGCATCTATCTCGAGTCGCGATGGTCGATTGGCGAGCGCCCACCCCCGGTCGGGACGATATGATGGCTTCGGATTCTCGCGTTTGGCACGATTCTCAAGGCATAAGCTAGACTGAATCCAAGGACGGAGGTCCACTTCCTTTGGTCGAGCTGACAATCGAGAGCATCAGGGTAAGCCTGATGAACTACCAGCGAGTCGTCATCCTGCGGGAGAAGGACTCGGATCGGTACCTCTGCATCTGGATCGGCCCGGCCGAAGCGGACGCCATAGCGCTTCAGCTTCAGGAAGTGGCCGTCGCTCGCCCCTTGACCCACGACCTGCTCCGCTCCGTGATTGACACATTGGGCGCCCACGTCAACCACGTCCTCGTCAACGACCTCTCCAACGACACCTTCTACGCCCGCATCGTGCTCGATGTGAACGGCGGCTCCATGGAGGTCGACTCCCGCCCCAGCGACGCCATTGCCCTCGCCGTCCGCGCGAAGGTGCCGATTTTTGCCGATGAGTCGGTGCTCGAACGCGCCGGCGTCCTCCTCGACCCCGACGGCGAGGGCATCGCCCGCGCCACCGACCGCGCCGGCGCCAAGATGGACCCGGAAGAGCTCGAGAAGATGTCCGCCTTCCGCGACTTCATCGAGTCCCTCGACCTCGACGACTTCGACAAGCGAAAGAGCTAGGCCGCCTTGAGGGCTGGACGTGAGCAGTTGCTTCGCGCAACCTCCAACCTCCAACCTCCAGCTACCCAGACCTTGATCCCCACTCCTCTGGCTCACATATCGGAGTGAAGCGGAGACCCCGCTGACCAGCGAGGCAGACGGCCCTTGATCCCCACTCCTCTGGCTCACATATCGCAGCGAAGCGGAGACCCCGCTGACCAGCGGGGCAGACGGCCCCTTGATCCCCAGTGCCGCCGCCCACATACTTCACCGGCCACGGGAAATGTGGTTGCCTGACCGATTGTGCGAAAAATCACGTTGACCGGCTCGAACCGCTTGTGATAAGATGCGCAATGTCTGACGGGTGCTGGGGAGGCGTGACGTGCAACGCCTGGGGCCAGTTGTCCAACTCCTTGGTTTAGGTTCGTACATGGCCACCTGCATTGCAGGGGGCCCGATAGCTGGCCACTTTATCGACGTGTGGCTCGATACTGAGCCGTGGTTCGCCATCAGCGGACTGGTCCTGGGGTTGGTCATCGGATTCTACGGCGCCTGGCGCACCCTGACGACGACGCTGGCGCAGATGAAGCGCTGGGATGCCGCGGAGCAGCGGCGGAAGAAGAAGTAGCTTGAAGAACCCGAAAGCCCTCGCAATCGGCATCGGCGCGCTCGTCTTCATCGCGGTTGGCTTCCTGTTCGTTCGTGGCCCCAAGCCGATTATCGAGATCAAGGGCGAGACACTCGCTGAGATCGGGCCGCTGCCCATCCTGAACACGATGGTCACCGGCTTCACCGTCGCCATCATCCTCATCGTCGTCAGCTTCCTCGCCACGCGAAACATGAAGCTCATCCCGAGCGGCCTCCAGAACCTCGTCGAGGCCATCGCCGAAGCCCTCTACAACCTCTGCATCCAGACCGCCGGCGAGAAGAACGGGCGCCGCTTCTTCCCCGTCGCCGCGACGATCTTCGTCTTCATCTGCGTCGCGAACTGGATGGCGCTCACGCCGATCTTCAACTCCTTCGGATCTGTACTCGAAGTCACGCCGCATCACTTCCACGCTGAATCGCAGGTACTCACGCAGAAAAGCGGCGTGGGCTTCATCTTCCCCTTCAGCCTCGGCGCCGATGAGCCACGTACCGACTTCGTCATCGATGAAGGTGGCCGCGAGGTCGAGGCGAAGGACGCCGCGGCCGAGCGCTGCGCCGGCCTGGCGAAGGACACGAAGACGGAGTGCAAGGAGAGCATCTACGCGCTCTCGATGGCTGAGGCGCTCGAGAAGAAGGACTACCACACCGACGTCGATGGCTGCCCCGCGCTTCCAGCGCGCGAGGCCTCGACCGCGTACGTGCCCGGCGGTCCCACTCGCCAGCCGACCGAGGCGGAGCACGCCGCCTGGGAGTGCTACCACCACGCCTACGAGACCGGCATTGCCGGCCTGAAGGCCGATGGCAAGAAGCTGGGCATCATCCTGCCGTACTTCCGCAGCATGAACACGGACCTGAACTCGCCGCTGTCGCTGGCGATCATGTCCGTGATCTTCATCGAGTTCTGGGGGATCACCGGCCTCGGGCTGTTCAAGTACGGCAGCAAGTTTCTCAACTTCAGCAACCCGATCGCGTTCTTTGTCGGCATCCTCGAATTCATCGCGGAGTTCGCGCGGATCATCAGCTTCACCTTCCGTCTCTTCGGCAACATGCTCGCGGGCGAGATCTTGCTGCTCGTCATGACGTTCATGGTGCCGTTCCTGATCGCGCTGCCGTTTTATGCGCTCGAGACGTTCGTCGGCATGATCCAGGCGTTCGTCTTCTTCATGCTCACCATCGCGTTCGGCGCCCTGGCGCTCGAGTCGCACGAAGAGCACGGCGATGGTCACGACGCCGGCGCCGAGCCGCACGCCGCGGCCGAGGCGCACTAACCGAAGGTATGTACCTCGCCGGGGGCGAGGATCGACAGAACAGGGTCAGCCGCCCACGACGGGCGAAGCAGGAGGAGTCCTACGTTGGAACTTGGAACATTGTTGCCGTTACTTGCGTTCACAGACGATGGTCTGAAGTACCTTGGCGCCGGCCTGGCGATTGGCCTCGGCGGTTTCGCCCCGGCTCTCGCCATCGGCATGATGGCGGCGAAGGCCATGGAGGCCATTGGCCGCAACCCTGAGGCACAGCCGCAGGTGCAGAGCTCGATGATTCTGGCCATCGTGTTCGCCGAAGCCATCGCGATTTACGCGCTGGTCGTCGCGATCATGATCGGATTCATCTTCTAGTTCGGCGGCGTGCCGCTGAGGTGACCTCATGATCGTGCTGGGAATCGCTGATCTGGGCATAAATCTGCCCGTGCTGATCGCCAACATCGTGAACTTCACGGTGCTGCTCATCGTGCTGCGCATCGTCGCGTGGGGGCCGATCACCAAGATGCTCGACGAGCGTCGCGACAAGATCGCCGCTGGCCTCGAAGGCGCCGTCAAGGCGCAAGAGCAGGCGGCGGAGTCCGGCCGCGTCATCCAAGAGCAGCTCGAAACCTCCCGCCGCGAAGGCCAGGCGATGATCGCGCAGTCCCAGGAGATCGCCAATCGCATCCAGGCCGACGCCCGCACGCAGGCGCAGACCGACGCCGCAGCGACGCTCGCCCGGGCCCGCACCGAGATCCAGATGGAGCGCGACACGGCCATCGCCGACCTGCGCAAGGAGTTCGCCGACCTGACGATCTCCGCCGCCGAGAAGGTCATCGGCAGCTCGCTCGACCGGCCGGCGCATCAGCGTCTGATCGATGAAGCGCTCGCGCAATCGAGCTTCCGGGAGAAGAACTAGGTGGCGTCAAGCGTTGCTTCGGCACGGCGGTACGCGGAGGCGGTCTTCGAGCTCGCGGTCGAGACGGACACGCTCGATCAATGGAGCGCCGACCTCGCCATCCTCGCCGACTTCCTCTCGGAGCCGGATGTCGCGGCACTGCTCGCCAGCAATCGCGTTCCGCGCGAAGAGAAGCAGCGGCTATTGGGCGCGGGCCTTCGCACCGCTGGCACGCAGGCAATGAACCTCGCGCGGATCCTCGAGGATCGCGGCAAGACGCACATCGCGCGCGAGATACAGCTCGCCTACCAGGTCAAGGCCAACGAGCGGCGCGGTGTTGCGCACGCAACCGTCACGACCGCCGTCCCGTTGTCCGATGACGAGCGCCGTGCCGTCGGCGAGCGCCTGTCCGAGATCACCGGCAAACGCGTCGATGTGACCGCGTTGGTCGATGAAAATATCGTAGGGGGCATCGTCGCCCGCATTGGCGATCAGTTGATCGATGGCAGCACGCGAACGCGACTGCAGGCGCTGAAGCGGCAGCTGACCGCCGCAAGGTAATACGCAAGAACGCAGACGACGGGTGGAAGCCCGGAGGTACACATGGCTATTCGGTCCGAAGAGATCGCCAGCATCATCAAGCAGCAGATCCAGCAGTTCGGGGCAGAGACCCAGACGGTCAACGTCGGGACAGTGGTCGAGGCCGGCGACGGCATCGCGCGCGTCCACGGCCTGAGCAACGTCGCCTCTTCCGAACTGGTGGAGTTCGCCAACGGCGTCATGGGCCTCGCCCTGAACCTCGAGGAGGACAGCGTCGGCGTCGTCGTCCTCGGCTCCTACGACGCGATCAAGGAAGGCGACGAGGTCCGCGCCACCGGCCGCATCGTCGAGGTGCCCGTCGGCGATGCGCTGCTCGGCCGCGTCGTCGACGCGCTCGGCCTGCCGATCGATGGCAAGGGTCCGCTCGCCACCAACAAGACGCGGCCCGTCGAGCGCATCGCGCCCGACGTGACGACGCGACAGTCGGTCGACACGCCTGTCCAGACCGGCATCAAGGCGATCGATGGGATGATCCCCGTCGGCCGCGGCCAGCGCGAACTGATCATCGGCGACCGCGGCACCGGCAAGACCGCCATCGCCATCGATGCGATCATCAACCAGAAGGGTGGCGACCTCCTCTGCATCTACGTCGGGATCGGCCAGAAGGCCGCGAAGATGGCGCAGATCATGGGCACGCTCGAAGTCAACGGCGCGCTCGCGCACACGGTCATCGTCTCCGCCTCAGCGTCCGACTCCGCCGCGCTGCAGTACCTGGCGCCCTTCGCCGGCTGCGCGATGGCAGAGGAGTGGATGGAGGAGGGCAAGGACGTCCTCATCGTCTACGACGACCTCTCGAAGCACGCGTGGGCGTACCGCCAGGTATCGCTCCTGCTTCGCCGCCCTCCCGGCCGCGAGGCCTACCCCGGCGATGTCTTCTACCTGCACAGCCGCCTGCTCGAGCGCGCGGCCAAGGTCACCAAGGAGTACGGCGGTGGTTCCATCACCGCGCTGCCCATCATCGAGACGCAGGCCAACGACATCTCGGCTTACATCCCGACGAACGTCATCTCGATCACCGACGGCCAGATCTTCCTTGAGAACGACCTGTTCAACGCCGGTATCCGTCCCGCCATCAACGCCGGTAACTCAGTGTCGCGTGTCGGCACGGCGGCCCAGCGCAAGGCCATGAAGCAGGTTGCGGCCCAGCTCCGCCTGAACATGGCGCGCTACCGCGAACTGCAGGCGTTCGCCCAGTTCGGCACCAGCGACCTCGATGCGGCGACGCGGCGAGAGTTGGAGCGCGGACAGCGCGCGCAGGAGATCCTCAAGCAGCCGCAGTACCAGCCGCTGTCGATGGCGCAGCAGGTCGAGATCTTCT
>JANPBN010000510.1:0-1698 GCA_031430415.1 Dehalococcoidia bacterium | reverse complement strand
ACCCCGGCGGATCCCGTGGAGGGTCATTGTCCGACGGAACGTCACAGGAGTCCAGAGGCTATGGCAATCTGGCCCGGAAGGTGCGCGTGCCGTAGCATGATCTCGCCCAAACACGTAGAATCGCGCCGCATTCGCCGCGCGACCACGAGGTGACCATGTCCGCATCCAGCATCGTCGAGCAGGCGCGCGCCCAGGGACGCACGATCCTGACCGAGATCGAGGCCAAGCAGATGCTCGAGGAGGCCGGCGTGCCGGTCTCCCCCGCGCGTCTGGCCACGACCAGGGAGGAAGCCGCGTCAGTCGCATCCGCGCTCGGCTTCCCGATCGTCCTCAAGATCGTCTCCCCCCAAATCACCCACAAGAGCGACGTGGGCGGCGTGGCGCTCGGGTTGGCGTCGGCTGCCGACGTCTCCGCCGCATTCGACCGAATCGTCGCGTCCGCCAAACAACACGTTCCCGATGCCACCATCGAAGGCGTTGCCGTGCAGCGCATGGAGAAGCAGGGCACCGAGGTGATCATTGGCGTCACCAAGGATCCGCAGTTCGGTCCGGTGCTGATGTTCGGCCTTGGCGGCGTCCTCGTCGAAGTCCTGAAGGATGTAGCGTTCCGCGTCGTTCCGATCACGCAGCGCGACGCTCGCCAGATGATCGAGGAGATTAAAGGTTACCCGCTGCTCCAGGGCTATCGCGGCTCCGACCCTGCCGACCTCGCCAAACTACAGGAGCTACTGCTGAAGGTGAGCGCGTTCGTCGAAGCGCATCCAGAGGTCGCCGAACTCGACCTCAACCCGGTGTTCGCGTACAAGGATGCGGCCATCGCGGTCGATGCGCGCATCGTCTTGGGCGGCTGACCGTGGCACACGACCTGAAGCGCGCACTCGCGCCGAAGACCGCCGTCGTCGTCGGCTCGAAGCGCGCCGATGCCTACATGTGGCTGCGTAACTACACCACGTTCACGGGGCAGCTCTACTCCGTTCAGATCGACCCAAACGAGATCCCCGGCATCGAAGCGATGGGCGTCACGAACTTCACATCGCTGCTCGATGTGCCCGGCGACATCGATTACGTCATGATCGCGGTTCCGCGGCCGGTCGCTGCGCGCGTGCTGGCAGACTGCGCGAAGCGTGGCGTCGGAGGCGTCGCTCTCTTCACATCCGGATTCGCGGAGACGGGCGAAGACGAGGGCGCTCGACTGCAAGACCAGCTACTGCAGATCGCGCACGACGGCAATGTCACGCTCATCGGCCCGAACTGCATGGGCCTGTACAATCGGCGGCTCGGCATTCGTCAGTCCGGCGATCAGGGTGCCGGCGAGGCGGGCGATTGCGGGTTCATCTCGCAATCCGGCACGCACGCGATCAACTTTGGTCTCGTTGGCGAGGCGCACGGAGTCCGCGTCAGCACATCGATCAGCATCGGCAACGCCATCGTCCTCGACGTGCCGGACTACATCGACTACCTGAGCGATGATCCGGAGACGAAGGTCATCGCGATGTACATCGAAGGCGTGAAAGACGGGCGCCGCTTCATCGAGTCACTCCGCCGCGCCACCGCGAAGAAGCCCGTCGTCGTCTGGAAGGGTGGCGTCACCGAGGCCGGAGCCCGCGCCACGATGTCACACACGGGATCGCTCGCCGCGCCCAAGGCCGTGTTCGACGCGATCATCAAGCAGGCCGGCGCGATACCCGCGATCAGCCT
>JANPBN010000509.1:0-1533 GCA_031430415.1 Dehalococcoidia bacterium | reverse complement strand
CACGGCACCTCTTCCGGGTTGCGAGCAGCGTCGAGTCGATGGTGATCGGCGAATCGGAGATCCTCGGCCAGGTGCGCGGCGCTTTCACCGCCGCGACGGCTGCAGGCACGCACACGCCCACGCTGTCCCGGCTGTTTCACTCCGCAATCCGCGTCGGCCGCAAGGTGCGGACACAGACCAGCATCGGTCGCTACGCGGTCTCGGTGAGCTCTACCGCTGTTGGGCTCGCGCGGAGCACCCCCGGCGACCTGGCGGAGAAGACGGTGCTCGTCGTTGGCGCGGGGGAGGCTGGTCAGCTGACCGCCGGCAACCTCAACGGCGTTGGCGTCGGGCGCATGCTCGTGACGAGCCGCACGCCGGAGCGCACTGCCGACATCGCCGCCGGACTTGGCGGAGAAGGTGTGCCCTTCGCGAAGCGCGCCGAAGCGATTGCCGACGCCGATATCGTCATCTCCTCAACGTCGTCGCCGGACTACGTCATCACCCGCGACATGGTCGTCGCGGCCATGGCGCTTCGGCAGGCGCGACCGCTGCTGCTCATCGACATCGCCGTCCCGCGTGACATCGATCCAGAGGCGGAGACGATCACGGGCGTCGATCTGTACGACATCGACCGGTTGCAGGCGGTCGCGGAAAAGAACATGCAGCTCCGGAAAAAGGAACTTTCGGCGGCCGAGCGCATCATCGACGAGCATGCGACGAAGTACGCCGGCTGGCTTCGCTCCCTCGAGGTGGTGCCGACGATCTCGTCGATTCGCACCCGTGCGGAAGAGACGCGCGTGGCCGAAGTCGAGCGCACGCTCGCGAAGATGAACCTCACCGCTACCGACCGAAAGCGCATCGACGCCATGACCTCTGCCATCGTGAAGAAGCTGATGCACGAGCCGATCAGCCGCCTCAAGGCGCCACACGAAGGCGACCGGTACGTCGAGGCCGCGCGCGCCCTCTTCGGCATCGAAGACCCCGCCGAAGACCCGGGCGACTGACATGCCGAGAACGCTCATCATTGGCACGCGCGCCAGTAAGCTGGCACTGCGGCAGGTCGCCATCGTCTCGGCAGCGCTCCGGCTCGCCCACCCTGGCGTCATCCTCGAAGTACGCGAGATCAGTACGCAGGGCGATCTGAGCACTGCGCCGCTAAGCGTCATCGGTGGCACCGGTGTGTTCACGAAGGCGATCGAAGACGCGCTGCTCGCCCGTGAGGTCGACATTGCCATCCACAGCCTCAAGGATCTGCCGTCGGAGATGACACCCGGCCTCATGCTGGCCGCCGTGCCCGAGCGTGAGGACGCCCGCGATGCGCTCGTCACACGCGGCGGCGTCACGCTGGCCAACCTGCCGACGGGCGCGCGTATTGGCACCGGCAGCGGTCGCCGCGCAGTCCAGCTCCGTGCATTGCGCGGCGACGTCCAGCCGGATGAGATCCGCGGCAACGTCGACACGCGCATCCGCAAGGTGACCTCCGGCGAGTACGGCGGCGTCGTGCTGGCGATGGCCGGCCTGCTCCGCCTCGGATTGGAGGAACACGCGGCG
>JANPBN010000508.1:0-2913 GCA_031430415.1 Dehalococcoidia bacterium | reverse complement strand
TAGCCCTCTGCCGTCACATCGGCACGCTCGAGCTTCGCGCGGTGCCGCGGACTCTTGTAGTGATCGAGAATCAGCTCGCGATAGAGCTCATCAAGCTCCAGCTCGGACGACATCGCCGAAAATCCTGTCACTGGCCCGGATACCTTCGATGAGCGCATCGACCTCATCCGGGCGGTTGTAGAGATAGAAGCTCGCCCGCGCCGTCGCGACGCAGTCCAGCCGGCGCATCAGCGGCTGGGCGCAGTGGTGGCCCGCGCGAATCGCGATGGCGTGCTGGTCGAGGACCTGGCTCAGATCGTGCGGGTGGATGTCGCCGTAGTTGAAGGTGACGGCGCCGCCCTTCTCCGCCGCATCCTTCGGCCCATAGATCGTGATGCCCGGAAGCGCGCTCAAGCGGTCGATGGCGTACTGCGTGATCGCGATCTCATGCTCACGTATCGCATCCATGCCGATGCCTTCGAGATAGTCAACCGCAGCCCCAAGCGCGATCACATCGGCGATGTTCGGTGTGCCGGCTTCGAACTTGTTGGGCAAATCAGCATACGTGCTGGACTCGTACGTCACACGCTTGATCATCTCACCGCCGCCGAGGAACGGATCCATCGCGAGCAAGAGATCGCGCTTGCCGTACAGGACGCCCACGCCCGTAGGCCCGAGCATCTTGTGCGAAGAGAACGCCATGAAGTCGCAGTCCAAATCCTGAACGTCGACGGGCATGTTCGGCACGCTCTGCGCCGCATCGACGACCACAATCGCGCCGAAGCGATGCGCCCGCGCCGCGATCTCCTTCACCGGATTGATCGTGCCCAGCACGTTCGACATCTGCGTCAGCGCGACGATCTTCGTCCGCTCGCCGATGGCCGACTCGATGTCTTCTGGCCGCAGTCGGCCCTCGTCGTCGATGTCGATGACTTGAATCGTCGCGCCGGTCTCGTGCGCGATCATCTGCCACGGCACGAGATTGCTGTGATGCTCCATCGCCGTGACGACGATCTCGTCACCGGGCTTGAGAAACCTCCGCCCCCAGGCATTCGCGACGAGGTTGATCGACTCGGTCGTGTTACGCGTGAAGATGATCTCTTGCTCGGGAAGCGCGGCATTGATGAAGCGGCCGGCCTTCAGGCGCGCCTGCTCGTACGCCGCAGTCGCCTCCTCGGCCATCGTGTGCAGGCCGCGATGAATGTTCGCGTTGTAGTGCTCGTAGTAGTGAACGAGCGCGTCGATGACCTGTCGCGGCTTCTGCGTCGTCGCGGCGTTGTCGAGGTACACCAGCGTTTTGCCGTGGATCTGTCGCCGAAGGATGGGGAAGTCGTCTCGAATCGCGTCTACGTTATAGGTCACTGCACTAGCCGACGTCGATCTGGACGTCGTCTCCATCTATCTGCACCGGATACGTCTTCACCGCCAGCACCGCCGGCAGGACGACGGCGCGGCCCGTCGTCACATCGAATTTCGCGCCGTGTCGGGGGCATTCCACCAGTTCGCCCTGCAACTCGCCCTGATCGAGCGGCGCGCCATCGTGTGTGCAGACGTCGTCGATCGCGTAGTAGCGCCCATTGACGTTGCAGAGTGCGATGCGCTTGCCGTTCGCCTCGACCGACGTGATCGTGCCGGGCGCGGTTGCGGCTACCGTGGCGACGGTGGTGAACATAGCGGTCTCCGAATTCCTACGCGCTCTGCATCTCGTCGAATGTGAGGCCGCCGGCAGCGGCGCCTCCGGCCTTCACCAGCACCGCTTCCAGCAGCCGCGCCCGTAACGCCGCATCCGGCACGCGGTCAATCACACTCGCGAAGAAGCCCTCGACGAGCATGCTCTCGGCGGTCTCCCGCGAGATCGCGCGTGCCTGCAAGTAGAACAGCTCATTCTCGTCCACGGGACCGGCCGTAGCACCGTGGCTGCACTTCGAAACGTCGTGCGCCTTGATCTCAAGCACCGGAATCGGCGACGCCTTGGCGTGCTCGCTCAGCAGCAGGTTGCGCGATGTCTGGTTCGCTTCGCTGCCACCCGCAGTCTCGTTGATCCGCGTGACGCCGTACCAGACGAGCGATGCGCTGCCCGTCAGCGCGGACTTGAACTGCAGGTCGCTGATCGTGTTCTTCCCGGTGTGATTCTGCAGCGTGTTGTAATCGAAGTGCTGCGTTCCGTCACCGAACGTGACGCCTAGGATGACTGTACGAGCACCCGGCTGCGGCATCTCGGCATCGATGCGCATCTTTGTGATGCTGCCCCCGATGCCCGCGGCGAATGCCGTGAACTCGGCGTCGCGGCCGAGCGTCGCTCGCACCGTGGCGAAGTTGAGCACGCCGTCGCCCCAGCGGTTGACGTTGTAGTACTGCACCTTCGCGCCGTCGCCAGCAACGATCTCGACGGCGCCAGCGACCAGCGCGCGCGTGCCATCAGGCGACTCACTTTCATCGATGAACGTAACGCGGCTGTTGCGTTCGGCGACAATGAGCGTGCGCGGGAAGTAGGCTTCGCTCGCGCCAGCCGTCTTCTGCAGCCACGTCAGCGGGACGTCGATCTCGGTGTCCTTGGGGACGTACAGGAAGCAGCCATCGACCCAGAGCGCAGCGTTCAGCGCCAGCAGCTTCCATTCGCCCGGCGTGATCGTGCCGTACAGGTGCTTCCGCACGAGGTCGCCATGCTCCCGCGCCGCCGTGCGCAGATCCATCAGGATCACGCCCGCCGGCACATCGCCGTGGCTTGCGCCGATGGCGCCGAGCGATGGCGCCATGCCGCTGAAGTCAACCGCGCGGATGTCAGTGCGCCGCCACTCTTCGTCGGAGGCGTCGGGCAGGTCAAGCGCCTCGTACGCGGCCCACGCCGCGCGCCGCTGGGCCGTCAGCCACTCAGGCTCATCGGACGCGATCGCGCGATCGACATCCGCCAGCTTGACGGAGGGTTGTGCCGAT
>JANPBN010000507.1:0-1645 GCA_031430415.1 Dehalococcoidia bacterium | reverse complement strand
GCAAGCCCGGAGGGAGGTTTGCCGTCGCGAACCTCGCGCGTCTCCACCCGCACAACCGTTTCCGTCGCTACCGAAAGACTCGACGCGCCGTCCCTCTCCATTTCATGGAGAGGGCGCTGTCCCCGCGAAGCGTGCGGGTGGCCGCAGGCCGGCGCGGCCCTGCTGCACAGCACGGGATGAGGCCCCCACGAACCTCCAACCTCAAACCTCCACCAACCAGCAAATGAGCCCCCCAGCGACCAATCACCAGTCACCCAGCCTCAAGGGTTCCCCCGGCACCGCGCGCGCTCGAACGGCGGCACTCCAGGCACGCCAATACTCCGCATGCACGTCCGCTCCGACACATCGATCAGCAGTTCGCCGTTGTCGCCGGTGCGCGTCTCGAATCGGTCGAGTTCGCCGAAACCCGCGCCGAACGCATACGCACCATCGACGCGATACACCGCCCGGACCCCCTCGCATTCATCGACGAAGGCGCCTTGAAATCCCTCGAGTTGCGGCAGCGTATTGAGGCTGGCGTTGTCGTCGAAGCGGAGGCGGCAGTCCGTGGAAGGCTCCTGCTGCGCCGGCGACTTGTCGTATATCGCCAGGAACGCTCCGTCCGCCAGTCGCACGACAAAGATGTGATCCTCTTCGAGATACTGGACGTCGCTGCGAGGATACGCCGCTGCCTCGCCGCCGCTCACGTAGCGCGCACCGCCGTCGCCGCCCGTGTCGCTCCCGAACAGCTCGATGCCCGCAATCGCACCGACGATCGCGACCACCGTCCCCACGATCCCGATCGTCAGGCAGCCCCGCAGTGTGATGCGACGCTTCGGTCGCGGCGGCGCTGCCTCAGCCATCGGCCGTGCCGCCACCCGCGACGCGCGCAGCGATCATTGCCTCGACGCGCAGCGCCGCTTCGAGCGGCAGATCGGCGCCGAGCAGCATCGCTTCCTTCGCGGCCCGGATCGCCGCGACCGGCTGCGCTGCCAGCCTCGCCGCGATCGCTTCCGCTTCGGCTTGCAGCTGCGCCCGCGGCACGACGCGCGTCACCAGCCCGATAGCCAGCGCCCGCTGCGCATCGATCGGCTCGCCTGACAGGATCATCTCGCGTGCGATGCCCGGCGCGATCGTCCGCGGCAGCGTCTGCGTCCCCCCGGCCGATGGTATGTAGCCGAGCGTCACTTCCGGCAGCGCGAACGTCGCATCGTCCGATGCGATGCGAATATCGCAGCAGAGGCTCAGCTCACAGCCCGCGCCGAACGCGAATCCATGAATCGCCGCAACGAACGGCTTCGTGATCGAGAGCATCAGCCCCCACAGGTCGCGCTCCTGCCGCGCGCTCCGCGCATCCACGTACGACGGCGATGTCCCGAACTCAGAGATATCGGCCCCGGCCGAGAAGGCGCGCTCACCCGCGCCGCGAAACACCGCGACGCGCACGTCCGGATCGTCGCGCACGGCTTCGAGCGCCGACCACAGCGCGTCACGCATCGCCATGTTGGCGGCATTGAGCACGTCCGGCCGGTTCAGCGTCAGCCACGCGACGCCGTCATCGCCCTTCTCGTACAGAAGCGGGGATGTGTCCATGGGGGAAGGTTACAGCACGACGAGATTGTTCCGGTGTACGACCTCGGCGCCGTACTCGTACCCCAGCGTCTCC
>JANPBN010000506.1:0-4038 GCA_031430415.1 Dehalococcoidia bacterium | reverse complement strand
CTCTCGGCGCATCCGGTAAGCCGATGATGCGCGTCCACACCGCCGGCAGCGTTGGTGGCTCGACGGCGCTCGTCGCGGCATCGCTCATCCAGGCGGGCATACACGAGCGCGTGCTCACCGTCGCCTACGAGAAGCAGTCCGAAAGCGACACGACGTGGGCACTCTCGCCGCGCATCCCGTTCCAGCCCGCGACGATCGCCGGCGCCGGTGGATACTTCGCGCCGCACATCCGCTCTTACATCGCGCGTTCCGGCGCCCCACCCGAGACCGGCATGGTGGTCGTCGTGAAGGATCGCACCAACGCCCTCCGCAATCCGTACGCCCACCTGCACGAAGAAGACATCAGCCTCGACAAGGTGCGACAGTCGCCGATGCTCTGGGATCCCATCCGCTTCGCCGAGACGTGCCCCGCCTCCGATGGCGCCTGCGCGATGGTGCTGACGGGCGCAGCCGACGCCACGCGCGGCGCCGCCCCTCCGGCATGGCTGCGCGGTACCGCCATGCGCAGCGAGCCTACGATGTTCTCCGGCCGCAACCAGGTGAGTCCGCAGGCCGGCCGCGACTGCGCCGCCGACGTCTACGCCCAGGCCGGCATCACCGACCCGCGCCGCGAGATCGATGTCGCCGAGATCTACGTGCCCTTCAGCTGGTTCGAGCCCATGTGGATGGAAAACCTGGGCTTTGCCCAGCCCGGCGAAGGATGGAAGATGACCGTCGAGGGCGCCACGGCCTTCGACGGCGATATGCCGGTCAACCCGTCCGGCGGCGTCCTGTCGTCGAACCCGATCGGCGCATCCGGCATGCTCCGCTTCGCCGAAGCAGCGATGCAGGTGCGCGGACAGGCCGGCGAACACCAGGTGCAGAACGCGAAGATCGCGCTCGGCCACGCCTACGGCGGCGGCAGCCAGTTCTTCGCCATGTGGATCGTCAGCAGCGAAGCACCCTAACGCCCTCTCCGAAATCGGAGATGGGCCGGGGGTGACGCGGTCCTGCGGAATCGCAGGAGGTAACAGTTTCCCCTCTCCATTTCATGGAGAGGGCGCTGCCCGCGCGGAGCGTGTGGGTGGCCGTAGGCCGGGTGAGGGACCATGCAGTACAACCTCGCTGACCTCTTCGAATGCGTCGCCGATGCGGTGCCCGATCGCGACGCCCTCGTCTGCGGCGATCGTCGCCTCACCTTCGCCCAGGTCGATGAGCGGGCGACGCGTCTCGCGCACCATCTGCAATCGCAGGGCGTTGGCGTCGGCGACCACGTCGGCGTCTACATGTACTCCTGCGCCGAGTGGATCGAGACGGCGCTCGCCGCGTTCAAGCTCCGCGCCGTGCCCGTCAACATCAACTTCCGCTACGTCGAGGACGAGCTGCGCTACCTGTTCGATGACGCCGACCTCGTCGCCGTCGTCTACCATCGCGAGTTCGCGCCGCGCGTGGCTGCCGTCGCGCGCGATCTGCCGCTCCTTCGCACCTTAGTCCACGTCGAAGACGGAAGCGCCGCCGACTTGTCCGGCGCCGCCTCGACCGAATACGAAGCTGCGCTCACGAACGTGTCGCCGTCGCGCGACTTCGGTGACCGGAGCGGCGACGACCTCTACCTCATCTACACCGGCGGCACGACGGGCATGCCCAAGGGCGTCATGTGGCGCCACGAGGATGTCTTCTTCGCCGGCCTTCAGGGCGGCAATCCCGGCGGCCCCGATATCGCGCGCCCCGAAGACATCGGTCCGGCCGCCGCCGCTCGCCCTGCCGCGCCCGCCACCCTGCCCGTCGCGCCGCTGATGCACGGCAACGGCCACTGGGCCGCGATGATCGGCCTCCACGGAGGCGGCAAGGTGGTACTCGCCGCTCAGCACCGCATGGACCCGGACGAGATCTGGTCCCTCGTCGAGCGCGAGCGCGTCAACGTCATGTCCATCGTCGGCGATGCGATGGCGCGGCCGCTCGCCGAGGCGTTGCATCAGCGCGAATACGACACGTCATCGCTGATCGTCATCTCCTCCGGCGGCGCGATCTTCTCGGAGCAAGTAAAGGGAGAGTTGCGGGACAAACTCGGCAGCGTCCTGCTCATCGATGCATTCGGTGTCTCCGAGGCCGGACACCAGGGGATGAACCTCGGCGCGAATACGACAGGACGCCCGCGCTTCAGCGTCGACGTCCATACCGCTGTGCTCGATGACGACCTTCGCCCGGTTGCGCCGGGGTCCGGCATCGTCGGCCGCCTCGCGCGCACGGGACGCCTCCCCCTCGGCTACTACAAGGACGAAGCGAAGACGGCCGCCACGTTCCTCACCAGTGCCGATGGCCGCCGCTGGGTCATCCCCGGCGACATGGCCACGGTCGAGGACGATGGCACCGTCACGCTGCTCGGCCGCGGTTCCATCTGCATCAACAGCGGCGGCGAAAAGATCTATCCCGAAGAGGTCGAGGCCGCCCTCAAGTCGCATCCCGCCGTGTTCGATGCCGTCGTCGTCGGCGTCCCCGACGAGCGCTGGGGCGAGCGCGTCGCCGCCATCGTCCAGCCGCGCCCCGGCGCCGCACCGACGCTCGCCGACCTGGACGCGCACTGCCGCACCAAGGTCTCCGGCTACAAAGTGCCGCGCGAACTCCACCTCGTCCCCCAGATCGAACGCTCCCCGAGCGGCAAGGCCGACTACCGCTGGGCCAAAGCCGCCGCCATGGAAACCAAGGAAACGAGAAGCGAGAAGCGAGAAGCGCGAAGTGGCGAAGGTGAATCGTAGCCGCGCAGCTTCAGCTGCGCCCACCAGTCGTAGCTGCGTAGCTTCAGCTGCGCCCATTTCTCCCCTTCCCTTCAGGGAAGGGGCCGGGGGTTACCTGTCACGAGCAACGCGAATGACCTGTCACGAGCAACGCGAATGAGGTCCCCCAACAACGAAAAGGAACACCCGATGACAGACACAACGACCGCCCCCGCGCTCCTCGTCGAGAAGGACGGACACATCATCACGCTGACGATGAACCGGCCCGAGGTGAAGAACGCCATCAACCCAGAGATGCTCGTCCGTCTCGCCGATGCCTGGACGCTCTGCGATGACGATCCTGAGGTGCGCGTCATCATCCTCACCGGCGCAGGCGGCGACTTCTGCGCCGGCGCCGACCTCGACAAGCTCGTCGCGCGTTCGCTCGCAGGCGCGCCGCCCGAGGACGAGTTTGAGCAGCGCATCCGCGACGACTACAACGTCATCTTCGATGGACTGCTCCGTTCGCGGCAGCTCAAGAAACCGCTGATCGCCGCGATCGAGGGCTACTGCGTCGCCGGCGGCGTCGAGATCCTCCAGTCGACCGACATCCGCGTCGCCGGCGACACCTCGACCTTCGGGATCACCGAGGTGAAGTGGGGCCTCTTCCCGCAGGGCGGCTCGACGATCCGCCTCCGTCGCCAGATCCCGTACGCCAAGGCGATGGAGATGCTGCTAACCGGGAATCTCTATCCCGCCGCCGATGCCCTGAGCTTCGGTCTGATCAGCCGCGTAGTGCCCGCCGGCAAGGCGCTCGCCACCGCGCGCGAACTGGCCGCCCGCGTCGCCGCCAACGGCCCGATCGCCGTCCAGAAGGTGAAGGAGGCCGTCCAGAAAACCGAATGCCTTCCCGAGCAGGACGCGCTCGCCGTCGAGTTTCAGATCGGCATGCAGGTCAGCGCCAGCAAGGACGCCCGCGAAGGCCCCCGCGCCTTCAAAGAAAAACGCACCCCCAACTTCACCGGCACATAGGTATCGTCCGTCACCAAACATCGAAGCAACGCGAAGATCCAGCTCCGCTGGACCAGTCACCAATCACCAGTCACCAGTCACCAATCACCGAGGACCCAACCATGGACTTCACGCTCTCCGACGAACACCAGATGATGCGCAACGCCGTCAAGCAGATGCTCGCGAAGCACGAGCATCGCAAGAAGGAGTGGCGCGAGATGACGCACGTCCACAAGAAGTTCAACTACGAACTGTGGGCGGAGTTCGCCAACATCGGCCTCCTCGGCGCGCTCGTGCCCGAGGAGTACGGCGGCTCCAACACCGGCCTCATGGC
>JANPBN010000505.1:0-1524 GCA_031430415.1 Dehalococcoidia bacterium | reverse complement strand
GCGCATCATGGACCACGAAGACTTCGCGAAGTACGATCTCAGTTCGCTCAAGCTGATCACCTACGGCGCAGCGCCGATGCCGTACGAGGTCGTCAGCAGGGCGGTCGACGTCTTCGACTGCGGCCTGATGAACGCCTACGGACAGACCGAGAGCACGTCGACGATGACGTACCTTGGCCCCGACGACCACCAGATCCCCCGCGAGCCCGGCCCCGAGCGCGACAAGAAGCTCCACCGCCTGCGCTCCGTCGGCAAGACGATGGATGACATCGTCGTCGCGATCATGGACGAAGACGGCAACCTGCTCGAAGCCGGCAACGAGGGCGAGATCTGCGTCAAGGGCCCCCGCATCATGAGCGAGTACCACAAGCAGGCCGAGGCGACGGCCGCCGCGATCCACGACGGCTGGCTGCACACAGGCGATGTCGGCTATCTCGACGACGAGGGCTACCTGTTCATCACCGGCCGCAAAAAGGACCTGATCATCCGCGGTGGCGAGAACATCAGCCCCGGCGAGATCGAGGCCACCCTCGACGAGCACCCGCAGATCGACGAGTCCGCCATCATCGGTGTGCCCGATGTCGAGTGGGGAGAGGTGATCAAGGCCATCATCGTGCCAAAGCCAGGCGAGACCCCCGACCCGGCCGAGATCATCGCCTACACCAAGGCGCGGCTTGCCAGCTACAAGACGCCAGCCTACTTCGCCTTCGTCGCCGAACTCCCACGCAACCCGATGGGCAAAGTGCTCAAGACCGAACTCCGCAAACTCTACGGCACCGCCGCGAACGGGTAGCGTTCAGCGCGCCTCCGTAACCGGCGAGGCTCGCCGGTGCCCGTGCCGCCCCGCGCTGCTCGTCGACTCCCCTTCCCTTCAGGGAAGGGGCTGGGGGTTAGGTCTCCCGCCTCCACGCAGCTTGGCTCGTCGCGCGAGTAGCTCGCCGCCACGTAGTGGCGAGGCTCGCCTCGCCCGTGCCGCTCCGTGCGACGCCCTCCCCACCCCCGGCGAATCTCTTCCTTGACCGAACATTGCCAGCACACACCTCGCAGGCGTAGGATCGCGGCATGGGATGGCGTGCGGTTGCGGTTGCGCTCGTGGCGGGGACGCTGCTTATCGGCGGCGGGAGCCGCGTGGCGCGCGCCGAGCCAGTGCTCGTTTCGCTCGTGTCCTGCCCCCTTCTGGCTCCGTACGTCGACGGCAACGCCGCCGACGAGACCGCTCCTGCTGACCTCGATCTCGCGTGCCAGCAGAAGTTCCCGGCCGCCGCCGTGGCTGGCGTCTTGGGTGACGCGGACGGGCTCCTTGAGTACACGGATCTTGGTGGGCCGCAGGCCGATCCCGCAAACATTCTCGATGCGTCCTGCACGGCGGCCGTATCCAACTGTCTCATGCTGGCGTTCATCTTCGTGGACGACGAGGCGCCGCTCACCATCGATGCGTCCAGCGAGCTCCGAACACTGGAAGGTGGAGCCGTCGACCACACCTGTTCGGTTGACGGACCCGCCATCGGCCAGGATGCCGATTGC
>JANPBN010000504.1:0-2759 GCA_031430415.1 Dehalococcoidia bacterium | reverse complement strand
CTGTGGCGGCCAGCCAGGGGGCGGCTCCAACCAGGGCAAGCAGACACCGCTCGCCACCCCGACGCCCGCGACGAGCGAAACCCCTGCCGTGACTGGCACCGCAGCCGTGCAGCCGACGTTGCCGGCTCCGACGGCAACGCGACCTGCGGGCAACGTCGGTGGCGTGATCACGGCGCCGGACACGGGCAGCGGCCCGGGTAGCGGCGGCAGCGGCACCGGAATGCTGATGCTCGCCATGGGCAGCATCGGCGCGCTCGCGCTGTCCGGTGGCCTGTTCGCCGCACGCAAGCGACGCTAGGTCGCCTACGACGAATGACTGTGGAGAGAGCCGGGCGATGCGCCCGGCTCTCCCTGCTTTTCGGCCGCCTGCCCAGGTTCCGCCGCGGGCTGCTCGCCGTCGTAGCGCGTGATAGAATCGCCATAGCGAGCGGCAGTAGCTCAGTTGGTCGAGCATCTGCTTCCCGAGCAGCTCGGCATACGCGGCGTGCTTGAGGCGCGGGGTACGCGACGAAAACCGGCCTGACGACTTAGGCAGCGTCATCGCTCCCATCGCGACTCAATCGCCATTGCTCGCTTACAATAGAGGCGTGCAGCGAGCAGTTCTCCTCGCCTTGATCCTGGCTTCTGGTGCGAGTGCGTGCTTGGGCGATTCCACATACACCACCGTGAATGTGGAGAACCACGGGGGTCGTGCTGTACTCGTGTACACAGAGGACCGCGATAGCTCGTGGTTTTCCTCTGGAGGATGCTCCCGGATTCAAGCCGGCGAAGCGTTGACGTTGACGCAGCGCGGAGACCTCGACGCAATCTACATCGAAGGGGACTCCCCCGGCGCCAGCGTTGCATTGCTCATCGAAGGCGGTAAGACCGGTGAGATGATCGTCACGGTGGGCGATCCCATCCAACTGGAGGGCGACAAGTCAACCGGTACCGTCTCGCCCGACCGGCGTGTGAATGTCGTGAACGAAAGCGACGATGTGGTTCATGTCGGCACGAACGGCGGTCTGTTTGTCGATGAACTCACCGTCGGGCCGCACAGCAGCGGAACGATCGAAATCTTTGACGAGGTAATCAACCGCCTCGATGTTAACTCCCTCGCTGGCGTCCGCGTGTACTTTCCGTACGGACTCAAGCGTGATCTCGAGGTGCGCGTTCCGGGCCAACTGCCCATTGTCGCGCTGCCAACGGTGGCGTCTTTCGACGACGCCACGTTCGAAGCGTTCTTCGGCCCCGGTCGCGACGCCGCGTACGAGGAGTGCGCAGGCACATCCTCCGCGCCGTAGGTATCGACCGCCAGATTGAAGCGAGGCCAACGGGAGGCGTTATGCGCAACGCACCGCTGATGCCAGCAGCCTGCATCGTTCCATCGGAGTGTCCGAAAGTGCCACCCAGCATGATCCTTGTTGAGTCCAGTCCGTTCGTCCGGGCGCTAGCCGGGGCTTCGCTATACTGCCATAGCGAGCGGCAGTAGCTCAGTTGGTAGAGCATCTGCTCCCCGCGCAGAGGGTCGTGGGTTCGAGTCCCATCTCCCGCTCCACATGACACCAAGGGTTCCGACTCTGCGCACACGCAGCGGGCGGTGGGGCCACAACTGAAAGCGTCGCCGTGCCACAGATCACCGCCGATGACGGGGTAAGTATCTTCTACGAAACGGCGGGCGCCGGCCGGCCGCTTCTGTTGCTCACGGGCGCATTCGGCACGCTGGAGGCATGGCGCGAGTTCGGGTGGATCGATGCTCTCTCGGCGGAGCGGCGGCTGATCATGATGGACCTGCGCGGCCACGGCCGCAGTGGAAAGCCGCACGACGCCGCCATGTACGGATGGCCCAAGAACGCCCGTGACGCCATCGCCGTGCTTGAGGCCGAAGATGCTCGCGACGCCGATGTGTTCGGGCAGTCGATGGGCGGGCAGGTGGTGATCGCGCTTCTGCACGGCGATCTCTCGCGTGTGCGGTCACTGTCGGCAAACGGCGCATATCCAATGGCGGAGCCGCTGAGCCGCCCAATGGGCCGCTTGCTGAAGCGGGCGAAGATGCTGCGGGAGGAAGGGATGGCGTGGCCGCTACGAGCGGATGACGGGACGCCGGCACTGCCCGGCGAGGAACCCAGCGCGGCATATCGTCGGCGTCTGCTCGATGGAGACGCGGTGGCGTTCGCGTGCGAGGCCGAAGGTCAGGCGTTGATGGAGAACCAGCACCTGCCTCCATCGGCTCCGCCTTCGATGTTCTACGCCGCCGAACACGATCCGCTCGCCGTGCAGACATGCCGCGATCTCCCGGCGAAGTTCCCGTACGCCGGGTACACATACATCCCCGGTGAGAGTCACTTCGTTGCGCGGAAGCCCGCGACGTTCGTGCCACTGCTACAGGCGTTCTGGGCGACGCTGTCGGCCTGACGCGACCGCGGCACTCGCTGTTCTACGACCACCTCAGCGCCTTCAGCGTCGAAACGCGCGACCCACCGTTCCTGCGCACAAACGGCATCGCCGTGTTGACGCTGATTCGAAAGTCGCGTAGCCTCGAAGCAAAGGTCGGATCGACGTTATGTACAGCTTGCTATCAGCGAAAGGAATCCGGATGCAGCGACTTTGGTCTTATCGCCGTCTGACAATGCTTGGGGTGGCGGCGTTACTCGCCCTGCTCGCCGGAGGGGGCATCTCGCCCGGCACCTCACACGCAGACCCCACGAGTGCGATCATCACAAACGGTACGGTGATGCTCGGCGTGAACGACACCGGGTCCCTCAATGCGCCTGGTGGCT
>JANPBN010000503.1:0-2009 GCA_031430415.1 Dehalococcoidia bacterium | reverse complement strand
GCGGCGTCGCTCACCGTGCGCGTCGTCGGTCCGCGGTGCGACATCGTCGCCCATCCACCGGGCTGTTTCGGCACGCGACCGAACGTCGGCTTGATGCCGAAGACGCCGCAGAACGATGCCGGGATGCGGATCGAGCCGCCGCCGTCACTTGTGAGCGCGATCGGGCCGAGGCCTGCCGCGACCGCGGCTGCGCCACCACCGCTCGAACCGCCGGGCGTACAGGCGAGGTCCCACGGATTATTCGTCGCGCCAAAGATGCGGTTCTCCGTCAGGGGGATGAAGCCGAACTCCGGTGTGTTCGTCTTCCCGAGGTGGATCGCTCCGGCGTCGATGAGGCGCTTTGCGGAGTACTCCCACGTCGTGGCGACCTTGTCCTTGTAGAGCAGCGACCCCTTCGTCGTGACCAGTCCTTTGACATCGAACAAGTCTTTCACGGACACAGGCACACCGTGCAAGGCGCCCAGTTCGTCGCCTCGCATCACCGCGGCTTCAGCCGCGCGTGCGGCCTCGAGCGCCATGTCGCGCGTGACCATCACGTACGCGTTCAGCGAAGGGTTGAGCGCGTCGATGCGCTGAAGCAGCGCCTCGGCCACCTCGACGGGCGACAGGCGCTTCTCGCGAACCGCCGCTGCGATCTCTGTCGCTGGCATCCACGCCAGTGCGTCGTGCATGTTTCCACCCCCATCGTCGTTGTGTTCGTCCAACAATCTCCCAACGACGGCCTCTGTGTCAACGGATATTCCACCAACCGAACGGTCGCTCAGCGGGTTCGCCGACGGGACGCGGTTTGGTATCATCGCCGCCATGAGCCTGACGATTGCGCCGCTCGACCGAGGCCGCCATATCGAAGCTGCGGCGTCGCTGCTCGCCGAGCGCCACGCGCGTGATCGGGAGCGCGATCCGCGACTACCGGCGGGCTACGAGGTGCCGGCCGCCTGCCGGCCTCTGATAGAGCGCACGCTGGACGAGATACACGTTCGCGGCGTCGTTTGCCTCGATGGGCCCGATATCGTCGGGTTCATCGTGATGCAGGCCCAGATCATTGCTACGACGCACATGCTCGCGAGCTTTCTGCCACCGCGCGGCGCAACGATACCGTTCCACGGCCACGCCGTTGCGCCTGGCTACGAGTACGACGGCTACCGGGAGATGTATGGGGCGCTGGCCGCGTACTTCGTGCCGCTCGGCTTCTTCGAGCATGGCATCAACGTGCCGGCCCGCGACGCCGCTGCCCGCGACGCGATGTCGACGGTCGGATTCGGCCTGGGTTCCGCCGCTGCGGTCCGGGACATGGCGCCCGTCGCACGGGCTGGCGCCGACGGCATCGAGCTGCACATGGCCAGCGACGAGGATCGCGACGTCGTGTTCAAGCTGAACCACGAGCTGTATCTCCACCACGCGCGCGCGCCGATCTTCAACCCCTACCCACCGGAATCCGACCTCGCTGGCCACGAGATGCAACTGGGACTGCTCGCCGATCCAGAGGCCAACGCACACTGGGTCGCGTACCAGGATGGTGTCGCCGTTGGCATGAACACCTTCATGCCGCCGCACTTCCTCTCGCCGATGACGGTGCCCGACAAGACGGTCTACCTGTTCCAGGGCATCGTTACAGAGGATGCGCGGTTTGGCGGCGTGGGATCGGCCATCCTGTCACGTGGCGTCGAGTGGGCGCGGGAGCGGGGATATCAACACATCGCTCTGCACTTCTCCACCGCCAACCTGCAAGGCGCGAAGTTCTGGCAGAGCAGCGGATTCTCGCCTGTCGACTACGGCATGCGACGCCGTATCGATGAGCGCATCGCCTGGGCGAACGTCTGATGGCGAACACCTACGATCTGGCGGCCCTCGTCTCCGACATCACCGCAGTTGTACGCGCGCATCCCGGCGATGAAGTGCGCTGCGAACGCCTCACGCCGCACCTCCGGCGATGGATGGACGCCGGCGGAGTGTTGCCGGCACGCTGCCGGCAGCCCTGCGATGGCCGTGCCTGTGGTCACCTCCTGTAC
>JANPBN010000502.1:0-1511 GCA_031430415.1 Dehalococcoidia bacterium | reverse complement strand
GAGGGCGCTCGTGACGGATCCGAACGACGCCATGAAGCCGTCGCCCATGGCCTTCACTTCGGCGCCGCCGTGCTGCTTCAGCAGATCGCGCGTGATGCGCTCGTGCTCGCGGAGCACGTCGCGGCCCTTTGTGTCGCCGAGGCGCTGCATCATCTCCGTGTGGCCGACGATGTCGGTGAAGAGCACGGTGCGAAATGCTCCAGCCTGCGGATGAGCCGCGGCTCGGGCGGGGGTGCTGGCGGCGTCGATTCCAAGGAACTCCTCTACGATCGCGACCACCGCGTCATCGACCACGATGAGCTCTTTCGACTCCCTCGTCACGAACCGCGCCCCGGGAATCCTGGACGCAAGCTCACGCGACCATTCGGGATCCAACATGGTGCGCCCTTTCACGGAGATGACCAGCGTCGGCGTCACGACGCGCGGCAGGAGTTCCGTCACGTCCATGGACGGTAAGGCGTCATAGAAGCCGCGTACCGCTGGCGGGCTCATTGAATCCCGCAGCCGTGCCGCCAACGCTTGAGCCCGTACGCTGTCGCTGAAATTCAGGTTCTGGTTGGCGATTGCGAGCGTATAATCCTCCCAGGACTCCTCGGCCATATCGCGAAACGAGGAGTAGGCGCGAACGCTGGGAAGCTCAGCGAACGGTGTTCCCCGCGCGTACCCGTCAACGAGCAGCAAGTTGCGCACGCGCTTTGGATGCCGATCCGCGTAGGCGATCGCCGTCACGACACCGTGCGCGATGGCGACGAGGTCGAACGATTCGAGCGCGAGGTGATCGACGACGGCCTCGAGGTCGCGGACGCGAGCTTCGATCGAGAAATCCAGCATCGAGCGGTCGGACATGCCCGACCCGCGCGCGTCGTAGCGAACAAAACGCTGACCTCGTCCGAAGCCGCTGCCCTGGCGATGAAACTCGGGCAGAGTCAGGAGAGGCGCGTTCAGGTTGCTGAAGAGGATGCCGGAAGTAACCACCATCGGCGGCCCCTCGCCCATGGTGTAATAGGCGATGCTGACCCCGTCCGAGGTCGTGCAGTAGCGGATCTCCGGTTCGATGCTCATTCTCGCCACCGCACATCCCACAACCGGACACCCTCATCGAAGCCCTTGGGGATGAACTCGCCGCGGTCGCCGAACATGAAGCCCTTGCCGGAGAGGAGACCGCGCACGGTGTCTGGGACGAGGATCTCGCCGGCGCCGGCTTTCGCGGCGATGCGGGAGGCGAGGATCACGGTCGCGCCGAAGAGGTCGCCATCTTCGTCGATTGGTTCGCCGGCGTTCAACCCGCACCTCACCCCCAGCCCCTCTCCAACGAGTGGAGAGGGGGGCACCGGAGAGGTAAACGCGCGCTGCAACGCGATGGCGCAGTCGAGGGCGCTCGTGACGGATCCGAACGACGCCATGAAGCCGTCGCCCATGGCCTTCACTTCGGCGCCGCCGTGCTGCTTCAGCAGATCGCGCGTGATGCGCTCGTGCTCGCGGAGCACGTCGCGGCCCTTTGTGTCGCCGAG
>JANPBN010000501.1:0-2191 GCA_031430415.1 Dehalococcoidia bacterium | reverse complement strand
GTCCAACGCTTGTCTGGCGCTTTCACCCCTGGCGGTGGTATCGTCCGCCGCTGCGACTTGACTGAATAGGTCCTTGACCTTCTTGTGATCGTCGCGAAGCAGCTGAAGTGCATCTGTCATGGCGGTTTCCTCCTTGAAATGCCGGTGCCTGGTTGATGTGCTGAGCGCGCGCCAGCGTCGGATGACGCCCGGCGCAAACTGCATCCCGAGCCTATCCCCGGCCGTGTCGATGAATCGTTGCCTGCGTTCGGATGGGCGTTACAGATGCGTAACGGCTGACGCACGCAGGCACGCGGCCGATGCCGCACTCGTGTGTGCGTGAACTTTTCGCGTGTTGGTCGCTAGTCTGTGCGATCGACCGAGGCATTGTCCGAAGGCGATCCCCCGTCGGATGGCCGTTGCCGCTCGAGCCGAACGAAGGTCGGGCGGAGCACGACCGGCCGCGGCGCCTGTGTTGTGGTGGATGTGCTCGTTGAGGGTGAGGTGTTTGCGCGGAGTTCCATGGATCCCTCCCAGGCTGCTTGCGAGATGTTGTGAGGATCGGGGGATGCGCGACGACGGCTGTTTCGCTTGAGTGTTGATGCGAGCTCGACGGTGGGACGGACAAGGCGCCCGTCGCTCAAGCGACGGAGCATTCGGCCCGCTCGGGCGACGAAGAGCCGCCGGGTTTTGCCAGCATATGCATTTGGCGTTGCATCCGCATAAACATCGAGCGCATGGCTATATCGGTTTGCTTTTAGCCGGGATGCCGTACCGCTGCCCGCCGATTGATGTTCTGGAGGGAACCGGCTGGATTGTTACACGCCCGCAAGGTCATGCCTTGGTACCGAGCGCTTGATTGGAAATCCTCACCGCTACGATCCACTTACGGGGGCTGCGAAGGGACATCGACGTGAGTGTGAGCCAACTGCCGGCAGGACTGGACGTCGCGGAGCTGCGCGAAGCCGCAGCGCCGGACGTGGCCGCGTTCGCGGGGCTGCGCTACGTGACGGACGCCTCGCCGGGGATCACGCGCAGGCGCGCCGGAAGCCGGTTCGTCTACACGTCAGGCACGCAGCGGGTGCGCGATGCGACGACGCTCGATCGGATCCGTGCCATGGCCATCCCACCGGCCTGGATCGATGTCTGGATCTCGCCGCAAGCGAACGGTCATATACAGGCGATTGGTCGAGACGCACGCCGCCGGAAGCAGTATCGATATCACGAACGCTGGCGTGCGGTGCGCGACGAAACGAAATATCACCGCATCGTGGCGTTCGCTGAGGCGCTGCCTCAGCTGCGTGCTTCGGCGAACGCGGACCTGTCGCTGCCCGGACTGCCCCACCGAAAGGTGGTCGCGACCGTGGTGCGGTTGCTGGAGCAGACACTCATCAGGATCGGCAACGAGGAGTACGCCCGAGCCAACGCGTCATTTGGCCTGACGACGATGCGCAGCAAGCACGTAGAAGTCGACGGCGCCGCGCTACGGTTCACCTTCAAGGGCAAGGGCGGCAAGATGCACGACGTCGGCCTACGTGACAAGCGGCTGGCGCGCATTGTCCGGCAGTGTCAGGACCTGCCGGGACACGACCTGTTTCAGTACGTCGATGAGGCGGGTCGGCAGGCGGTGAACTCTGCGGACGTCAACGCGTACCTCCGTGAGGTCATGAGTCAGGACTTTACGGCGAAAGATTTTCGAACGTGGGCCGCCACGTTGCTGGCCGCCGTCGAGCTGACTCGATTGCCGTTCGACGATGCCACTGAGGCGAAACGAAACGTCGCGCTTGCAATGGACGCAGTCGCGGCTCGGCTTGGCAACACGCCGGCAGTGTGCAGGAGCTCCTATGTGCACCCGGCGGTCATTGACCGCTATCTCGACGGCAGTCTGCCCCGCAGATTTCGCCCGCGCGCCCGCTCGCGCAGGGGCGCGCAATTATCGGCGGAGGAGGCGGCCGTGCTGCGCATGCTCCGCGCGGAGATGGCCAGTCGTCGGTGACGACGCTGCGATCCCGGCGGTTCGCCCGCTGCTGTCTCAGATGACATGGATCCGCAATCCTTGCGGGCAGGCACGCGATTCGGGCGAGGAGTGCGGTTCACTAACATACGCGTAGACGGAGGATTCGCGGCCCTGACACTGTCCGCGGATCCTCTCGAGACTAAAGCACCCTGATGAGCCCCTCCATCAGGGTGCTTTCGCGTGTGCCGCGGCCGG
>JANPBN010000500.1:0-4770 GCA_031430415.1 Dehalococcoidia bacterium | reverse complement strand
CGCTCCTCCAGCCGCAGCCGTACCGTCTCATGTGGTCGCATGCTGGGAGTGTAGGCGTGGCAGCGGGGCCGGTCGAGGGGCAACTGCAAACGGGCGAGCGCGCACCTGTGCAGCTTCCGCCCAACGACTACCCGGGCAGTTGACAGGCTCGCTACGGCGCGGCGCTATACTTTCCAAGCGGGTACGCGAATCGGCCAACCCGGCCGATACATCGAATACGGGACGAACAGTGAGAACCCGTAACAGGACAGGTGCCTCATGCACATTGGCGACCTCACGAAGTCCGTAACCGACGGCATGCGTCGCGTCTTCGGCCGCGATGTTCACAACGAGGCGCCCGAGGCCGGCGACGACGACTTCATCCGCACGCGCGCCGCTCGCCTCAGCAGCCTCACCGATGCCCAGATTGAGCGCATCGGCGCAGACGCGCTGGCAACCGTTGACCGCGATACAACCCTCCGGGAGGCACAGGCTATGCACGAGCGATCAAACGTGCAACCCGGACAAAGTGCGCGAAGTAATCGTCAGTGATTCCGCTCAGCGCGTAATCGAGGGATTCTCTCCAGCACATCACCGAGAATACATCGAGATCACGGACCACCTGCTCGCGTACTTCGATGCGATGGTGCGGCGGCGCCTGCTGTTTCCCAGCTCCCTCTGGGGCGTCAGGAACGCATACCGATACTGGGACGGCACATTTCCGTTTGTGATGTGGCTCGCCGTGGACGCGTGCGCTGCGGACGAATGCCTGTTCATCTACGTCATCGCTCCGGCTCCAGCAAATCCTCCGCAACAAGCCAGGGTCTAGAGATCGCGCAATCTCGTGCCGCACACCCCTCCGCCCACATCTTGCCCGCACCCGCCCCCCTGCCTACACTACCCGCACCTTACGTCAATGCGGCGCCTTCGCTCGCGGGCGCGCAGATGTAGACCACACACCGGAGGCGCCCCATGGGACGGCCCGTACTGCGCACACGACTCTGCGACATCCTTGGCATCGAATACCCCGTCATCCTCGCCGGCATGGGCGGCGTCGCCACGGCCGAACTCGTCGCGGCCGTCTCCGAGGCCGGCGGCCTCGGCATCGTCGGCGCGGCGTCGATGCCGGCCGAGGAGATCGAGCGCCAGGTCCGCCGCATCCGCGACCTCACATCGAAGCCGTTCGGCGTCGATGTGCTGCTGCCGTCCGGCGTCGCGACGCCGCGTCCCGCTCCCGCCGCCGCAGCGACCGGCGATGCGCCTGCCGCCGCGCCGAAGGGGCCGCGCGACCTGCTGCCCGAGCAGTACCGCACATTCCTCGACAACGCGCGGACGGAGTTCGAGCTTCCCGCGCGCGGCGAGGACCAGGCGTGGACGCAGGGCCTCAGCCGTCTCGGCGCCGGTGACTTCTCGAAGCGCCAGGTCGAGGCCATTCTCGAACTCAAGGTGCCGGTGTTCGCCGCTGGCCTCGGCAACCCCGCGCCGTACGCCGATGCCTTTCACGCACAGGGCGCCAAGGTCATCGGCCTCGTCGGCAACGTGAAGAACGCCCGCCGCATCGCCGAGAGCGGCACCGACGTCGTCGTCGCGCAGGGCACCGAGGCCGGCGGCCACACCGGCCGCATCGGCACGATGGCGCTGCTGCCGCAGGTGATCGACGCCGTCGCCCCGACCCCCGTCTGCGCCGCCGGCGGCATCGGCGACGGACGCGGCATCGCCAGCGCGCTCGCGATGGGCTGCGATGGCGTCTGGATCGGCACCGCGTTCCTCGTCGCGCGCGAGGCGACGTGGCCCGACATCCTCAAGGAGCGCATCCTCGCCGCGACCGAAGAGGACACGCGCGTGACGCGCCTCTACAGCGGCAAGACCATGCGCAACATCAACAACCCGCTCATCGAGTACTGGGAGTCGCAGAAGCTCGACGCGCTGCCGATGGGCATGCAGGGCATCGTCAGCGGCGAGATCATGGCGGGCGCGCGGCAGGCCGACAAGATGGAACTGCTGATGAACCCCGCCGGCCAGATCTCCGGCATGCTCCACGAGTCCCGCCCCGCCAAGGACATCCTCGAAGAGATGATCCGCGAAGCCGCCGAGATCCTCAGCGAAGGCCTCGCCAAGCGGGTCCAGGCGAGCGTGTAGCCGTCATGTCAGAGGCGAACAAGCAGATCATCCGGGACCTGGAGGACGCGCGCAACCGGGGCGACTTCGATGCCGTCGGCGCGCTGTTCGCGGACGAAGTCTTGTTCACGCCGATGCAGGGATCGCCGAGGCAGGGGCAACGCGCAGCGCGGATACGCATCTACGAGGACATCAGAAACACTTTTCCCGACCAGCACAATACCATCGAGCGGCTCTTCGCCGAGGACGACTGGGTGATCGAGCTAATGACGATCCGCGGCACGCATCTCGCGCGCGCGTCAATGGCGCACCACGGCGTGGGAGGCATCGAACCGACAGGAAAGTCGTTCAGCGTGAAGCAAGTACACCTCTGGCGGATCCGCGACGGCAAAATCATCGAGCACGAGCCGGTGCGCGATGACCTGGGAATGCACCGACAGCTCGGGCTCGCCCAGTCGGACCCAAAAGCGAGCGGCGCATGATGACAGACCAAGCGCTCGCTGGGCGGCACATTCTGATCACCGGAGGCGGCACAGGCATCGGGCTGGCGTCCGCGCGGGCGCTGCGCGCCGCTGGCGCCGTCGTCACGCTCACCGGGCGCCGTGAGGCGAAGCTCGCCGAGTCGCGCGACGCCCTGCTCGCTGAAGGCGGCCCGGAAGTCCGCATCGCGGCGGCCGACGTTGCAGAGGAAGACGACGTCATCGCGGCAGTGAAGACGTCGGTCGACGCGAACGGCGCGTTGCACGGCTGCGTCGCCGCGGCCGGCACCGGCACGTTCGGGCCGCTGCTCGACACACCTCAGGCGCAGTGGGACAACGTGCTCGCGACGAATCTCACTGGCGTGATGCTCACGATCAAACACGCCGGCCGCGCGATGACGAACGGTGGCGGGTCGATCGTCGCGATCTCGTCGATCGCCGGCGTGCTGACGCATCGTTGGATGACGGCGTATTGCGTTTCGAAGGCCGGCGTCGAGATGCTGGCGCGCAATGCCGCCGACGAACTGGGCGGCGCGGGCATCCGGGTGAACGCCGTCCGCCCGGGGCTCGTACCGACGGACCTCGCGGCCGGGCTCGTCAACAATCCGGCCGTGCAGGCGGATTATCTTGATCAGATGCCGCTTCGCCGCCTCGGAACGCCGGAGGACATCGCGAACATCGTGCGGTTTCTCATCGGACCGGAGTCGGCGTGGGTGACGGGGCAGGTGATCGCGGTGGATGGGGGTCACACGCTCCGCCGCGGGCCAGACCTCGATCCACTGGCCAAGCTGGTGATGAAGGCCGACCAGTCGCACCCATACGCCGGGTAGGCGTGGCTTGCCCATCGAGCACTTAACCACGGACAATCTGAACGCACGAGGCTTTTGAAATGACTGAATCCGCGCTTGACGATATCCGCGTCCTGGACCTGACGAACGAGACCGGCGTGTACGCGACGAAGCTGCTCGCCGACCTCGGCGCCGACGTCATCCGCATCGAGCCGCCGGACGGCGATCCTTTGCGAGAGACCGGGCCGTTCTGGCACGGGCAAGAGCAGGTGGACCGCAGCCTCCGCTATTTCCACCTCAACACGAGCAAACGCGGCGTCACACTGAACCTCGACGCGCCGGAGGGCCAGGCGCTCTTCCGCATGCTCGTCGCCACGGCCGACGTCGTCGTCGAGTCGCACGCGCCGGGGTACATGGACAGCATCGGCCTCGGCTACGCGGGGCTCAGCGCGATCAAGCCGGACATCATCCTCACATCGATCACCGGCTTCGGGCAGGACGGCCCGCACGCGCGCTACAAGTGGAGCGACATCGTCGGCGTCGCGATGAGCGGCATGATGACGCTGGCCGGCGACAAGGAAGATCCGCCGAACCGCCCGTACGGCAACCAGGGCTACGTCTGCGCCGGCATCGATGGCGCGGCCGGCACGCTGATGGCGCTCGTCCTCCGTGACATCACCGGCGAAGGCCAGCACGTCGATGTGTCGATGCAGGAGGCGCTCTCCATCAACATGGAGACGGCCATGGTGACGTACGACCTGACGGGACGCGTCGCGCAACGCACGGGCGCGCGCGGCCTCATCCCGATCGACATCCCCGGCATCGGCATCTACGAAGCGAAGGACGGGCAGGTGTTCTCGTATCTCGGCACGCCGGGCGGCGCCAGGTGGACCGTCATGCTCGACTGGATGAACCGCGAAGGTCTCGCGGAAGACCTCAACGACGAGCCGTACCTTTCGATGATCAACGGGCTTAACCTGGCGTTCCTTACGGGCCTCGTGCGCGAACCGGAGAAGCTCGGCGAGCGCATCGCCGTCCTCGGGCACCTCTATGGCGTCTTCACGCGATTCATCGCAGCAAAGCCCAAGTGGGAGATCTACGAACAGGCGCAGCAACAGCGGCTCATGATCGGGATCGTCTCGACACCGGAAGACCTCGCGAAAAATCCGCAGTTGGCCGCGCGCGGCTGGTACCAGGACGTCCGCCACGACGACCTCGGCGAATCGGTCCGCTACGCTGGCCCGCCGTTCCGCATGTCGGAGACGCCGTGGGCGATCCGTCGCCGGCCACCGCTGCCGGGCGAGCATAACGCCGAGGTGTACGGACTATCGCAGGCAGAACTCGACGCGTTGGCCGCACAGGGGGTGATCTGATGGCGAGCCAGAAGCTGCCACTCGAAGGCATCA
>JANPBN010000499.1:0-7668 GCA_031430415.1 Dehalococcoidia bacterium | reverse complement strand
TGGGAACTGATGCTAGTATCGTCGACCGCCACCGGCGCAGCATATCGGCGTTCTCCCGCGTTATTGCCCGGACGCGGCGGGCGCATCATCCAGGCAATCGCGATCATTGAACGCCTTTCGACTAAACTTCGTGCATGCCGGTTCCTGATTTTCAGTCGATTACCCTGCCCTTGTTGAAGTTGTTGAGCAAGGGGGACGCACTCCAACTACGCGATGCCGTTCGCGAGTTAGCCGGCGACTTTACGCTCACCACGGAAGAGCGCGAAGAGCGGCTCCCCAGCGGCAAGGCGCGCCGGTTCGACAACCGCGTCGGATGGGCGCGGTTCCACATGGAGCGTGCCGGGCTCGTTGTCCGAACGGCGGATGGCGCCGCGCACATTACGGATGAGGGTCGCCAGCTGCTCAACGACGCGCCGCCGCGGGTCACAATGGTCTACCTCCGGGAGCACTACCCGGTGTATGCAGCGTTCATCAAAACAACTCCGGCTACCGCGACCACGACCACCGAGCCTCCTTCCGAGCGCACACCAGAGGAGCTAATTGACGCTAGTCATCAGCAGTTGTCCGCGCGGCTGCGTGAGGAACTGCTCACCCAAATTCAAGCACAGAGTCCCGCGTTCTTCGAGGAGCTCGTGATTGATCTGCTCGTAAAAATGGGTTACGGCGGGTCACTCGGATCGGCGCGACGCGTTGGTCGATCCAGAGATGGCGGTATTGACGGAATCATCGACGAGGATCCACTCGGCCTAGACGTGGTCTACATACAAGCCAAGAGGTGGACGGGATCGGTGGGCAGCCCTGTGCTGCAAGGATTCGCGGGAAGCCTCGAGGCAAAACGTGCCACAAAAGGTGTCATCATCACGACATCACATTTCTCTCAGGACGCTCTGGATTTTGTGAAGCTCGTTGGAAAACGCATCGTTACGATCGACGGCGAACAACTGGCGCAACTCATGATCGATTACGCGGTGGGCCTGACCGAAACCGGCTCATACAAGCTCTATCGCATCGCGCTCGAGGATCTCGACTACTTCCCCGAAGCGTAGCACCGCCGTGTCGTTGCTCGCGGGCGCAGGGCTCGCGATACTGGCACCACCCGTTCGATCTATGCCAACGACACGAGGTCCGGTTTGCAGATCTTCCGTACGCTGCTGTTCGTCCCGGCGATTCGCGAGCGCATGCTGGTGGGTGCGCCAAAGTCGGGCGCGGACGCGATCGTCATCGATCTGGAAGACGCGGTACCGGACGGCGAGAAGGCGGCGGCGCGCGCGATGGCGCAACGGCACATCGCAAGGATCGCGGAGGCGGGCAGTGCGGTGTACGTGCGGATCAACGGCATCCATTCCGGCATCGCGCGTGACGATGTGATGGCGGTCGTCGGGCCAGCGCTTGCGGGCGTCGTGCTGCCGAAGACCGACTCGCCGCAAGATCTGCGCGACCTTGACGTACTGCTCCGAGAAGCGGAGATGGCAGCGGGCGTGCGGCCCGGCGACATCGCGACGATTCCGCTCATCGAAAGTGCCGGTGCGGTGCTGCGATGCGAGCAGATCGCGGCGGCGAGCGATCGCGTCGCAGCGCTGTCGTTCGGGGCGGAAGACTACACCTTCGATCTGGGGATCCGGCGCAGCGGGAACGCCGCGGGACTTCAGCACGCGCGGTCGACGCTGGTCCATGTCGCGACGGCGATGCAAGTCGCGTCGATCGATACGCCGTACGCGGACTACAAGGACGCGAAGGGCCTCGCCGGCGAGACGGCGATCGCGCGCGACCTGGGGATGAAGGGCAAGTATGTCATTCATCCGGATCAGGTCGCGACCGTGAACGCCACGTTCACACCCTCGAAGGAGGAGGTTGCGTATGCGCGCCTCGTCATCGAGGCGTACCAACGAGGACTCGCGAACGGACTCGGGGCGGTGAACCTCGACGGGCGCATGGTCGATGCGCCGATCGCGGAGCGCGCGCGGGCGGTGGTGGCGCTCTCGGCTGCGATCGCGTCGACGAAGAAGCGCGCGAAGGCGAAACGCTAGGCGGGGTCGGTCTCAGTCGGCGGCGGCACGATATTCGTCTCGCCCGAGGGGAGGGACGACTTGGCGCCGCCCTTCTCGAGTTTGTGTCCGCGCTGCGCTTCGAGGCGGCCGAGTGCGCGACCCTTGTCGGGGTGCGGATCTTCGATCAGGCCGTAGATTTCGCGGCCTTCGTGCCCTTCTGGCAGGTGCTCTGTGATCGGAAGACCTTCCGAATTACAGAAGAGTAGTCAATGACAGTACTTGTACTTCTGCATCTCGTCGCAGGCGCAGACCCAGGTGCTGCTCTTCGCCTCCTCGGCCTTGTTCTCGTAGAAGTTGCTGGGGCAGAGGGGGCGCCCCACTTCATCGATGTGCCGGGCGAGTCCGATGACGAGGAACTCGGTGATCTCGCGCTGTGGGTGGAGGTAGGAGCCGCTCTTCTCGGCGAAGTTCGTGACGAACTTCCACATCTTGTCGAGGTTTTTCTGCGATGCCTGACTGCGGTCGGCATCGGTCACCTGATCGACGGCGGGCTTGTCATCGGCGGGGGTCGGCTGAAGCGCGTCGTCCATGCGTCCTCTGTCCGGCGTACGGGAGCTAGCGCGCGCCGCCGGGCGCGTCGTTCTTCAGATAGAACGTCATTGATTGTAGCGACAGGACGGGGTCGATGTCCTTGATGCGCACGTGCGGCGGCACGAGCGCGGCGATCGGCGCGTAGTTGAGGATCGCTTTGACGCCGGCGGCGACCAGTGCATCGATGACGGCCTGCGCCGAACCGGCGGGCGTGGCAACGATGCCGATGTCGACGTGCATGCCGGCGAGCGCCGACGGGAGGTCGGAGACCGGCTTGACGGTCAGCGATTCAATCGTCTCACCGACGACGCGGGCGTCGGTATCGAAGGCGGCGAGGATCTTGAAGCCCTGGGGCGAGAAGCCGCCGTACTGCATGATGGCGCGGCCGAGTTGCCCGACGCCGACGAGCACCATCGACCACTCGCGGTCGAGGCCGAGGATGGTGTGAAGCTCTTCGAGGAGGCGCTTCACGTTGTAGCCGCGGCCCTGCTTGCCGAAGCGGCCGAAGTAGCTGAGGTCCTTGCGGATCTGCGCCGGCGTAATACCGAGCTGGCCGCCGAGCTCCTGGCTGGAGACGACCTCGCGCCCGTTTCGCTCGAGCGCGGAGAGGGCGCGGGCGTACATGGGCAGGCGGTCGATGACGACATCGGGAATTTCTATGGGCATTCGGCTCCTTGCGCGTGACGTGGCGGGGAGAAATCGCCCTTTGCGCAATTTGGCGCAATGTAGCACCGGCCCTCGGCACGGTCAACGAGGCTACTGGCTGCCTCGCGGCGGGTCGCCGCTGGCTGGTAGGGGTTACAGCTTCAGGACGAGGATCTCGCGGTGGACTGCGCCATCGTCCTTGATGTGGATGCGGACATCCATGACGCGCACCTTGAGTCGCTCCGGGGCGTCATCGAAGTCGATCTCGTCGCCCTTCTGGAAGCGGTACTCGGAGGCGAGCGTGGCCAGGAGTTTGCCCTTCTGAGGCGTGAACGGGTCAGACTCCCAGATTTCGGTCTTCACGGTGTGTCTCCTTGGCGGCTATTCGTAGCGGAGCGCCTCGGCCGGGGGGACGCCGGAGGCCTGGCGCGACGGGATGATCGTCGTCAGGACCGAAGCGACGAAGACGAGGGACGCCATCCCGATGATCTGGAGCCACGGGACGTAGAACGTGGTGAAGCCGGCCGTGCTGAACTCGTCGCTTTGCAGGATGCGGTTCGCGAGCAGCAGGGCGAGCACCGTGCCGATAACGATGCCGAGCACGGCGACGAACGCTGACTCCAGCATGAAGCTGAGGGCAATGTTGACACGACTGAATCCGATGGCGCGCATGAGGCCGATCTGCTGGCGGCGCTCGACGACGGTACGGAAGGCGATGACGGTGAGCGCGGCGAGTCCGACGAAGAGTCCGAGCGCCATGAATCCCTGGACGAGGTAAAAGAACGAACTGCTCAGCTGCTGCCCGTCCTCGATGCGCTCCTGGATCGAGTATGCCTGGATGCCCTGCTGGGCGAGGGCCTGTTCCATGGCCGCGGCCTCGACGACGGGATCGGCGCCGGGAGCGAGGCGCACCCAGTAGCGCGACGATAGCGCCTGGAAGCTCTGCGTGAGCGAGCGGATGTTGATGTACAGTCCGCCGAAGCTCTCGCTGGGGCCGCGCTTCATGATGCCGACGATGACGATGGGCTGGAATTTGCCGGACGCCGTATCCAGAAGGCGCATAGGGAACGGCGTGAACGTGCGGGTACCGCTTTCGTAGTTACCGAGCGTGAAGCGCCCGGACTGCGTGACGTTCGCGTAATTAATGCCGGGGACGACGCTACCATCGATGACGGCGTAGCGGACATCCTTTTGCACGGCGTCCCAGACGGCGCGATCGGAGTCGAAGCCTTCGGCGCGCGCCTGCAGTTCGATTCTGTTCTCGGCTATGAAGGTGGGGTCGACGCCGACCAGGTCGAACTTGCTGCCGTTTTGGTTGCCGAGCGTGCCGCCGTCGGGTGCGACCTGGGTGATGAGGGTCGTCGTGGGATTAGTGATGTACGCCTGGCCGACGGCTTCGATCCGCCGCGTGTTGTAGAACGCGCGATCGAGCGCTTCGCCGAGTGGGCCGAACTTGTTGCCCTCGGCGGGGCCAAGCGGATTAGAAAGGTTCTCCTCGATCACGACATCCCAGCCGCCACGCGCGCCGTCATCGAGAAAGAGCTTGCGGAAGTTGAGGCTGAGGGTGGAGATCATGACGAGGGCGAAGACGACGAGGGCCATCATGGCGATCGTCATGCCTGTACGGAACTTGTTGGCGAGCGGATAGGCGATGGACGTGCGGACAGCAGGGAGGGCGCGCGAGAAGACGAGGCCGATGATGCGCACCGAGCCGAGGAGCACGTCTGCGTTGTACACGGCGAGGAAGGTCGCGGCGGCGACCATCATCACCCCGCCGATGAAGAACGTCTGGACACCGGTATCGAGGGGGCCGGTGAGATCGCGCAGACGACCATCGGCCACGACGCCCCAGAACGCGAGTACGGCGATGCTGGCGATGCTGAATACGGGCCGCTCCGGCTGCCCGAAGGCGCGCAGGATGAAGGCCGCGCCGATGGTGACGAGCGACAGGCCAGCGCCGAACGCGGCGGCCTCGTCGCGCGATAGTCCGAGGAGCGTGACTACGATGCCCAGCGCGATGAGCAACGCGCCCGCCACTCCCGACGCCAGGCCCGTCGCAGGGCTGGCGGCATCGGGTAGATCGCGAACGGCAGTCGCGACGCTGAGGCGGCTGACGCGCCACGCCGAGATCGTGACGGTGAGGAAGGTCAGCACGACGCCGAGGCAGTAGGAAATGACGACGCTCGGTATCGTGACGTGGAAGACAACAGCCGCGTCAAACTGGTCGAAGATATAGGCCATGGCACGCGTCATGCTGAGCGACACGACGACGCCGAGCAGGGCGCCGACAGCCGCCGCCGTGACGGTGTATCCCATCCCTTCAGCCAGAAATGCCTCGACGAGTTGGAGGCGCTTCATGCCGACGGCACGCGCCATGCCCATTTCCGCGCGGCGCTCCGCAGCAAGCATGACAAGGATGAGGAAGACGAGAAGCGCGCCAGCGGCAATGGAGAAGAGGCCGAGGACGAGGAAGATCTGCGCCATATCGGCGCCCACTTCCTGCGCGCGATCGACGCGATCCTGCTTCACGCGGTTAATCTCGAAGCGGGTGCCCTCAAACGCCGTCTCGACCGGCGCGGCGACGGCATCGGTGCGGCCGACGGAGTCACGCACGCCGCCGGTGTTCGAGATCGCGACGAACGTGACGGGAGCTTCGCCGCCGAACAGTTGCTGTGCCGTATCGAGACGCACGAGGACGCCGTTGGGCTGTCGGCGCGTCCAGCCTGTGAGATATTTGTCCTGGACGATGCCGGCGACGGTGAGCGAACGAGGGAGACGCTCGATGAAGAGATTGATGCGGTCGCCCGGAATGAGCTGGAGCGCTTCGGCGGTGGACTGGTTGATATAGGCCTCGTTGAAGCGCAGTTGGGTCATCGGCGCCCCGGCACCGGTGAGGGTGACGATGTCGTCTTCGAACCCGGTGAGCGAGCCGGGCTGCAGGCCGATGACGACGATCTCGGGCTCGGCGCGCTTGTTGTCCTCGTCAGAGCCGGGGACGGGGAACCGCAGGCCGGGCACGATCCCGTCGACGTTCTCATCGCCGTTGAACGCCGTAAAGATCTCGTCGACGATCTGAGGGGGCAGGATGCCTGCCGGCACAAGCTGTTCCTCGGTCAGGGTGGTCTGCTCTTCGTTGTCGCGCACCTGGACGATCTCATCGACGTGCCCGAGGCGAGAGTAGGTCTCGTTCGTGATGCTGTAGTTGACGGTGTCGCCGGTGGTCAGTGCGGCAGAGATGATCACGGTGGAAAGCATGAGGCCGGCGATGATGAGCCAGGACTGCGCGGGACGGCGCGGGATATTACGGACGCCGATCTGGAACAAGATGCGATTGCGGAGGGCGACGAACGCGACGGAGGCGAGGGCTGCGGCGAGCAGCACGAGGAGCACGATCATGACGATCGTGGCAGGCACGCCGAAGAATTCGTTCACGAGGCGTCACCCTCGGAGTGCGTTGCGGTGTCCCTGTCGGTCAAGCGGTTCGGCTTCGTCATTGGCTGAGGCATCTTATGGCATCTGCGCTGTCGGACTCAAACGCGGGTGGCCGGAGCATCGGGCGTGGTGCTACCGGGCGAGCTGGGCGATCAGGACACCGTAGACGCCGGCGCCGAGCAGAACGCGGTAGTAGACGAAGGGTCGCAGCGAGTTGGATGCAAGGAAGCGCAGGAGGAACGCGATCGCGGCGTAGCCGACGACGGCCGCGCAGACGAGGCCGGTCGCGAAGAATGCGGCCTCCTCGCCACCAAGGGTGCCATCGGCGAAGTCGGCGATGACCTGGGGCATCTTCGTGACGCCTGCACCAGCGATGATCGGCGCCGATAGCAGGAAGGCGTAGGTCGCGGCATCGGCGCGATCGACGTCGCGGAAGAGGCCGGCCGAGATCGTGGCACCGGAGCGCGAGACGCCAGGGACGAGCGCGACCGCCTGTGCGAAGCCGACGACGATCGCATCGAGCCAGGTGAGTTGCGATAGCACGCGCGTGCGCTTGCCCACGGCCTCGGCCAACAGGAAGACGGCGGAGAACGCGATGAGGGTCGTCGCAACGATCCACGGGGAGCGGAGGGCGTCCTCGACTGCGCTCTCGAAGAGCGCGCCGAGGATCGCAGCGGGCACGGTGCCAATGACGATGAGCCAGGCGAGGCGGCCTTCGGGATCGGACAGCGAGCGATCGCGAAGTGTCCTCAGGCCACCCTGCGCGAGGCGGAGCCAGCGAGCGCCGAAGTAGACGAGGAGCGCTGCGAGCGTGCCCATGTGGAGGGCAACATCGAAGGAGAGGCCGTAGCGATCCTCGTCGACGCCGAGTGCCTTCTGCGCGAGGATGAGGTGACCGGTGGAGGAGACGGGAAGAAACTCCGTCAGCCCTTGTATGGTGCCGAGGATCGCTGCCTTGAGGAGGTCGAGGATCACCAGCGTGTCACCGCGTACGCGGATCGAGGGCGTCACG
>JANPBN010000498.1:0-3874 GCA_031430415.1 Dehalococcoidia bacterium | reverse complement strand
CAGCGCCCGCGGCGAGCGCGCCTTCGACATCTTCTCGCTGCTGCTGCGCGAGCGCATCATCTTCCTCGGCACCGGCATCGACGACGCGGTGGCGAACCTGATGGTCGCGCAATTGCTGTACCTCGAGCGCGAGGATCCCGACAAGGACATCAACCTGTACATCCACTCGCCTGGCGGCCAGATTACGGCCGGCCTGGCGATCTACGACACGATGCAGCTCGTGCGGCCCGACATCGCGACGTACGCCGTCGGCATGACGGCCAGCATGGGCACGGTGCTCCTGTGCTCGGGCGCGCCCGGCAAGCGCTACTGCATGCCAAACTCGACGATTCACATGCACCAGGCGCTCGGTGGCGCCCGCGGTCAGGCGGCGGACATCGAGATCCAGGCGCGGGAGATCCTGCGCGAGAACGACATCATCCGCGGCATCCTCGTCAAGCACACCGGCCAGGACGACGACCGTATCCGCAAGGACTTCGATCGCGACTTCTACATGAACCCGGAACAGGCCAAGGCCTACGGCATGGTCGATGAGATCCTGGCCCGGAAGGAGCCCGATTCCAAGCCTTAGACGGTTATATGGGGGTACACCCGTACGTTTAGCCTTCAGAGGCGGGTTCAGATTCCCGACAAAGGGTAGGGGAAACGTATCGACGCTTGATTCTGCTTCAGAAGCTGACAAATCGGCTGGACTGGCGTAGAATCGGCAGCACCGATGTCGTGGGCCACGGGCGCCGCGAACCTGGAGGACGGGCACAGAGGCATGGCAAACAACCGTACGACGCGCGTCCAGTACCACTGTTCCTTCTGCGGAAAGAACCAGGACCAGGTGAAGCGCCTGATCGCTGGCCCCGGCGCAGTCTACATTTGCGATGAATGCGTCGAACTCTGCCGTGAGATCATCGACGAAGAGGCCGCGGGACCGGCGAAGACGAAGGTCGGCGCCGGGACGCGCATGCCGCCGCCGAAGCAGATCTTCGACCACCTGAGCGAGTACGTCGTCGGCCAGGAGCAGGCGAAGAAGGTGCTCTCGGTCGCTGTCTACAACCACTACAAGCGCATCGGCGCAACGAGCACGCAGACCGACGGCGTCGAGCTGGAGAAGAGCAACATCCTGCTCCTCGGCCCGACGGGCTCGGGCAAGACGCTGCTTGCGCGCACCCTGGCGAAGATCCTCGACGTGCCGTTCACGATCGCCGACGCTACGGCGCTGACGGAGGCCGGCTACGTCGGTGAGGACGTCGAGAACATCGTGCTGCACCTGATCCAGGCCGCGGACTTCGATGTCTCGCGCGCCGAACGCGGCATCGTCTACATCGACGAGATCGACAAGATCGCGCGCAAGTCCGACAACCCCTCGATCACCCGCGACGTTTCGGGCGAGGGTGTGCAGCAGGCGCTGCTCAAGATCATCGAAGGCACGACGGCGAACGTGCCGCCGCAGGGTGGTCGCAAGCACCCGCACCAGGACTTCATCCAGATCAACACGGCGAACATCCTGTTCATCTGCGGCGGCGCCTTCGAGGGGCTGGACAAGGTGACGGAGAAGCGCCTGGGCCGCGACAAGCGCTCGCTCGGTTTCGGCGCCGAGTACCGCGGCCTCGACGCGCAGCAGAAGGCCGACGAGCTGCTGCGGCACGTCACGCACGACGACCTGCTGACCTACGGCCTCATCCCGGAGTTCGTCGGCCGCCTGCCGATGGTCGTCAGCCTGGAGTCGCTCGATGCCGACGCGCTCGTGCAGATTCTGACGCAGCCGAAGAACGCGCTCGCGCGGCAGTTCCAGCGCTTCTTCGGCCTCGACAATGTCGAACTCGTCTTCACCGACGACGGCCTGAGGGCGTGCGCCGAGGAGGCGATCCTGCACAAGACGGGCGCCCGTGGCCTGCGCACCGTGCTCGAAGACACGCTGATGGAAGTGATGTACGAGATCCCGTCGCGCACCGATGTGAAGAAGTGCATCGTCAGCGGCGAGACCATCCGCTCGCGCAAGCGCCCGCTGCTCATGACCCGCAGCGGCCAGTCGGTTGAATTCGAGGACGAGGTCGTGGACGACGAGCCCGAAGTGAAGGACGTGAGCGCGTAGCGGCGCGCAGCCGCCCCCGGCACACAGCGACATACGAGAAGAAGGCCCGCGCATCGCGCGGGCCTTTTGTTTGGACGATTCGGTCGGGCAGTGGCTCGCACGCTAAATCCTTTGCCAGAAAAGCGCGGCCTTACAGACACCTGGGAGGTCCCTTTGAGATTGCAAGTTCCTCACTTGGGATCCTGATCGAAGTAAGGCCATCCCTCGGGAAATCCTAGAAAGTCCGCGAGCGAAATTGACGCCGGCGTAACCACGCCCGCGCCTTCCGCGTCGTAGTGCCACTCTTCACAGAACGGAAAGAGCCCACGCGGTAGCGGCTGTGCAGCGTAGGGGTGCTGAACGATGCGGAGATCCGGGTTATCGCGGGTGAAGGTGATCGCGCCGAAATTGCCGTGCATGACCGCCGACATATTCACGTTGCGCGGGCCCTTCGTGTTGACGAATACGCCGTTTGGCTTGCGTCGGATCGAAACGTCCCGCGTCACAGTGTTGACCTGATAATCGTAGTCCCCTACGACCGCCAACGTTAGATCGCGCTCGCTCTGGTGCTGAATGGAGTTGGTGACGATCAACAACGGCCTATCAAGCGCTCCGTACTTCGACGCCTTTTCGTTGATCGCGCGACGTAACCTAATCGCTTGTTCGTGTGCGTCGAAAATGTCCGGGCCGATCATTCCGAGCCCGCCCTCGCCGTCGATCGGCGTCGCCCAAAACGCGATTCGCCAACCGTCGCTTTCCCACTCCCATCTATTCTCCTGATCGACGTTTGGACCCTGAGGGAGAGACGCGATCCAACGCGAGAACGCGGGCCGTAGTGCCCTGAGTGGTACGTCGCTTGCCCCGCTGGACTCAACGTTGACGCCCAAGACAAAGGTCCAGGTTGGTATCTCCTGGATCGCGTCAAACACCTTCGCCTTTCGCACGTCGGCGGCGGCATCGGCGGCAGACTGTCCCGTAGCCGTACATTCGACGTAGAACGATACGCCGTTATCACGCGACGCTAGGAAGTCGAGAGCATAGTTCTTTGCAGCGGGCGCTACCGCTACATCGTACGCCGATCGTTTGAGAATGGCGAACGTGAAGAGCTCAACGAAGGCAGACAGGTAGGCGTGCTCGATTGGGGATCCAAAACGCGCCGCAAGATCCTTCTTGTCCCCCTCGTACTGCGCGAACCACTCTTCCCAATAGTCCCGCAAGCGCTCCATTGACGGCCAAGCGGACGAGTTGAGGAAGCCATACGTACCCTCGCCGTGCCGCCGCGACGCGATCCGGGTGCGTTCGTACGAATCGAATAGCCGGGTTGCAGTCGGGTCCATCGGCATCCGGGAATTGTAGTCGGCCTGTGAGCACTCCGGACCTAGGCTGCCGACCCGCTGGCGGCGATGGGCAACTTCTTCAACGAACAATTGCCGACACTGGTAGGTAGACTGCCTCGATGGGGGAGCCGGCGAGGCTCACGGAGGCGCGCCGGAGGTGCCATGTTCCAGCACGTACGAGTTCTCCTGATCGCTGCGATAGCGCTGGTGACGGCCGCAGTCGCGCTGTTAGGCGCGCAGGCGCCCGCGAGCGCGCAGGCGGCGTGCACGACGACGGCTTCGCCGGCGAACGCGGCGGCGAAGGTGAGCTCGGCGGCGCGAGGGAGCACGATCTGCCTGGAGGCGGGGGTGTTCCGAGGGCCACTGGTCGTCTCGCGCAAGGACGGCGTGACGATTCGCGGCGCTGGCGCTGGCACGATCGTCGCCGGCGGCAGCGCTGATGGCATCGTCATCATCGACAGCGTGAACATCG